>NZ_JBEYVC010000212.1:0-17872 GCF_040643855.1 Streptomyces sp. NPDC047072
GCGACGGGCAGTTTTCCCCCTGTCGCCAAGCTCACGTATCACTGCCGTGGGCAGGCCCCTAAACTTTGAGTTACTTAACGGTAATTAGCGCAGGCCCCGGTCGGCACCATGGCCCCGGCTGCCGAAACGGTTGTCCCGGCCCACGAACCGCTGGGCGCGGCCCAGGCGACGATGGCCCGTCTCGTGAGCGAGGCGGGGGCGGCCGCGCAGGAGGGCGAGTACGGCGTCCAGGGCGCGATGTCCGTCGCCGAGGTCGCCGGGGAGGGGCCGGAGGAGACGTACGGCTCTGTCGGCGAGGCGGGTGCGGTCGAGACGGGTGCGGTCCTTGTGGACGGCGGACAGGTGCCGGGCGTTGCTGAGGTGCCGGGCGAAGGTCCGGTGGCGGAAGCCGTCCAGGTGCCGGGTGTCGAAACGGCCGTGGTTCCGGGCGCCGGTACGGACGCGGCGGGAGCCCCGGTTCCCGAGGGCGGTTCGGTCGCCGTTGCCGGTGAGGTTCCGGGCGGGGACGCCGTGGTCGAGGTGAGCCCGGTCCCGGGTAGCGACTCCGTGCCCGACGCGGGTCAGGCCGTCGAGCTTGGTCCTGTGCTCCACCCTGTCGCCGAGCCGGGTCTCGATGTGCACCAGGACCCGACCGGTGACCTGATTCCGGACGCCGGTGAGGGCGTTGCCGTGTCCGTTGACGGCGTTGTGGGCGACGGACCGGAGCCGGTGGACTCCGTCCAGGGCTCGGACGCCGTCCCCGGTGCGGAGGCCGTACCGGCGACCGGCGCGCTGCCCGCCGAGGTGCCCGAGGCTGTCCTCACCGACCCTGCGGCTTCCGGTGAGGTGCGGGGCGCCGATGCCGTGTCCGACACGACCCCGGTCACGGGCGTCGAGTCCGCACCCGGCGCGGTCGTTCCCAGCGCGGAGACCCTGCCCTCCGAGGGCGCGCCGACCGGAGAGGCCGTTGCGCCGGAGGGCGTGCCGTCTGCGGAGGGCCTTGCGCCGGAGGGCACCCCGATGGGAGAGGCCCTCGCCGCCGAGAGCGTGCCGCTCGCCGATGCCGCCGCTCCCGAGACCACGGCCGCAGAGGCCGAAGCTGCCGTCGAAGCGCACGGTGTCGCCGAAGCCGACGCTGCCGCAGCAGCCGTACAGCCCGCCGAGCCCCTGGCACCCCCGGCTGTCCCCTCCGAAGCCGCCCCCACGCCCGACGCCGCCGCCCCGGAGACCCTGCCCCCGGCCGCTCCCGGAGAGGCGGACGCCGTCGAGGGAGCCGCAGCCGCCCAGGAACCCGCCGTAACCCCGGAACCCACGCTCGCTCCGGCCGAGGCGCCCGCCGCCCCCGAGCCGGAGGCCACCGCCCCGGACGCCGCAGCAGCCGTACCCCTCCCCGCCGAGGCAGACCAGGCTCCTCAGCCGGTGGCCACCGCACCCGCCGAAACCGAAGCCGAAGTCGAACCCGAAGCGGGAACCGGACCCGAGGCGGACGCCCAGGCCGAAAGCGCCGCCCACCCCGAATCCGGCGCCACCCCCACCCTCACCGAGCCCCCCCTCGCCGACCAGCCCCAGGAGCCCACCCCCGAGGAAGCTCCCGTCCAGGACCCGGAGTTCGCCCAGCCCGCCGCCGCCCAGGGCCCGACCCCCGGCGAGAGCGCCCCGCAGCCCCTGGCGGCGGAAGCCGGCGGCATCGCCGTAGAGCAGTCGGAACCGTCGGCCGAGGAGGCCGAGGAGGCGGAGGCCCCGGCACCCCCCGTGGAGCCGCTCGCCGCCGACGCCCCGGCGACCGTCCTCCCGGCCGGTGTCCCCCTGGAGCCCCAACCGGGCCTGCCGGTTGGCGAGTTCGTGCCCGTGGACGGGACCGTACCCACGACCCCGCACCTCGCGCCGACCCCGCCGCACCCGATGACGTTCCCGGCGGACGACGTGGCGCAGCCGGTCGTCCCCGGCCCCCGGGACGCTGCCGCGGACGCCGAGCCGGACCTCGTACAGCACGCGGACGACCTGGACACCCAGGGCGCCGAGCAGGAAGACGACGACGTGAGCCAGGCCCCGGCGGAAGACGTACGGCAGTCCAGCGGCCCCGCCGCGCCCCCGTACGACGACGCCGAGCGCGAGGCCGTGCTCAAGGTCATGCGGGAGCGCCGGGACATCCGCAACGGCTTCCGCAGCGACCCGATCCCGCACGAGGTGCTGCTCCGCGTCCTGGAGGCCGCCCACACCGCGCCCTCCGTGGGCCACTCGCAGCCCTGGGACTTCGTCGTCATCCGCTCCGCCGAGACGCGCGGCGCGATGCACGAACTGGCCCAGCGCCAGCGGGACGCGTACGCCAAGTCGCTGCCCAAGGGCCGGGCCAAGCAGTTCAAGGAACTGAAGATCGAGGCCATCCTCGACACCCCGGTGAACATCGTGGTCACCGCCGACCCCACCCGCGGCGGCCGCCACACCCTCGGCCGGCACACCCAGCCGCAGATGGCCCCCTACTCCGCCGCGCTCGCCGTCGAGAACCTCTGGCTCGCCGCCCGCGCCGAGGGCCTCGGCGTCGGCTGGGTCAGCTTCTTCGACGAGCGCGAGATGGTCCGTGCCCTCGGCCTGCCCGAGCACCTCGAAGTCATCGCCTACCTGTGCGTCGGATACGTCGACGAGTTCCCGGACGAGCCCGAGCTGATGCAGGCCGGCTGGTCCAAGCGCCGCCCGCTGTCCTGGGTGGTGCACGAGGAGACGTACGGCCGTCGCGCGCTGCCCGGCGAGGAGCCGCACGACCTGCTCGCCGAGACCGTCGCCCAGATCCGCCCGCTGGACGCCAAGGCGCTCGGCGAGGCGTGGGAGCGGCAGAAGCGGATGACGAAGCCGGCCGGCGCGCTCGGCATGCTGGAGATCATCTCCGCGCAGCTGTCCGGGCTGTCGCGCCAGTGCCCGCCGCCCATCCCGGAGCCCGCGGCCGTCGCGATCTTCGCCGGTGACCACGGCGTGCACGCCCAAGGCGTCACCCCCTGGCCGCAGGAGGTCACCGCCCAGATGGTGGCCAACTTCCTCGGCGGGGGAGCGGTCTGCAACGCCTTCGCCGGACAGGTGGGCGCCGAGGTCTGTGTCGTGGACGTCGGCGTGGCCGCCGACCTGCCCGCCACCCCCGGCCTGCTGCCCCGCAAGATCCGCGCGGGCACCTCCGACATGACCACCGGCCCCGCGATGACCCGCGAGGAGGCCAAGCAGGCCATCGAGGTCGGCATCGAGACCGCCCGCGACCTGGTCGCGGCCGGCAACAAGGCGCTGCTCACCGGTGAGATGGGCATCGCGAACACCACCGCCTCGGCGGCCCTGATCTCGGTGTTCACCGGCGCCGACCCGGCCGAGGTCACCGGCCGCGGCACCGGCATCAACGACGAGACCCTGGCCCGTAAGACCGAGGTCGTCCGCCGTGCCATCGAGGTCCACCAGCCCGACCCGGCCGACCCGATCGGCGTCCTCGCGGCGATCGGCGGCTTCGAACACGCGGCGATCGTGGGCCTGTTGCTGGGCGGGGCGTCGCTGCGGACGCCGGTGATCCTGGACGGCGTCAGCGCCGGTGCCGCCGCCCTTGTCGCCCGCGCCATCGCCCCCGAGGTCCTCGCGGCCTGCATCGCGGGCCACCGCAGCGCCGAGCCGGGCCATGTCGCCGCCCTGAACAAGCTCGGGCTGCGTCCCCTGGTCGACCTCGACCTCCGTCTCGGCGAGGGCACGGGCGCCCTGCTGGCCCTGCCGCTCGTCCAGAGCACGGCCCGCGCCATGCACGAGGTCGCCACGTTCGACTCGGCGGGCGTCACCGAGAAGTGATCCCGCGACCGGGGTGGGGTACGCGCTCCTGCGTGCACCCCACCCCGGCCGTACGCTGAACCCATCTCTAAAATCTGCACGTCAGGGCTGCTCCAGCGCCGTAGCACCCATCGCCTTGCCAGGACGAGGAGCCGCACCTCATGGCCGAACACCCCGCCTACCCCGTAGGCCTCCGCCTCACCGGCCGCAGGGTCGTGGTCCTCGGCGGCGGCCAGGTCGCCCAGCGCCGGCTGCCCGCCCTGATCGCGGCCGGCGCGGACGTCCTCCTGGTGTCCCCCTCGGCGACCCCCTCCGTGGAGGCGATGGCCGACGCGGGCGAGATCGCCTGGGAGCGCCGGCCGTACCGCGAGGGCGATCTGGCAGGCGCCTGGTACGCCCTGATCGCCACCGGCGACACGGACGCGAACACCCTTGCCTCCGCCGAGGCCGAGCGCCACCGCGTCTGGTGCGTCCGCTCCGACGACGCCGACGCCGCCACCGCCTGGACCCCGGCCACCGGCCACAGCGAGGGGGTGACGGTCGCCGTCCTCACCACCAACGCGCGCGGCCGCGACCCCCGCCACACCGCCGCCATCCGCGACGCGGTCGTCGAGGGCCTGCGCGACGGCACCCTCGTCGCCCCCCACCACCGCACCCGCACCCCCGGCGTCGCCCTCGTCGGCGGCGGCCCCGGCGACCCGGACCTGATCACGGTCCGCGGCCGCCGCCTCCTCGCCGAGGCCGACGTCGTCATCGCCGACCGCCTCGGCCCCCGCGACCTGCTCGCCGAACTCCCGCCGCACGTCGAGGTGATCGACGCGGCCAAGATCCCCTACGGCCGGTTCATGGCCCAGGAGGCGATCAACAACGCGCTCATCGAGCACGCCCGGCAGGGCAAGGCGGTCGTACGGCTCAAGGGCGGCGACCCCTATGTGTTCGGCCGCGGCATGGAGGAGCTGCACGCTCTCGCCGAGGCGGGCATCCCCTGCACCGTCGTCCCCGGCATCTCCAGCTCGATCTCCGTCCCGGGCGCGGCCGGCATCCCGGTCACCCACCGAGGGGTCGCCCACGAGTTCACCGTGGTCAGCGGCCATGTCGCCCCCGACGACGAGCGCTCCCTGGTCGACTGGCCGTCCCTCGCCAAGCTGACCGGCACGCTCGTGATCCTCATGGGCGTCGACAAGATCGGCAGGATCGCGGAGACGCTCGTCGCGCACGGCAAGTCGCCCGAGACCCCGGTGGCACTGGTCCAGGAGGGCACGACGGCCGCGCAGCGCAGGGTGGACGCGACGCTGGCGACGGTGGGGGAGGCGGTCGTGCGGGAGGACGTGAAGCCCCCGGCGGTCATCGTCATCGGCGAGGTGGTGGCCGTGGGCCCGAAGGAGCCGTCGGACCGGCCCGAGCAGCCCTCTGAGTAACCGCAGGTAACCCAACCCGTTCCCAGCCGTTGGCACCGCACCCAGGACAAGGCAGTATCACCCTGTGGCCGATCTCATCACCGTCGAGGATCCCGACGACCCGCGCCTGCACGACTACACGGGCCTGACCGACGTAGACCTGCGCCGCAAGCGCGAACCGGCCGAGGGCCTGTTCATCGCCGAGGGCGAGAAGGTCATCCGCCGGGCGAAGGACGCCGGGTACGAGATGCGTTCGATGCTGCTGTCCGCCAAGTGGGTCGACGTCATGCGCGACGTCATCGACGAACTCCCGGCCCCCGTCTACGCGGTCAGCCCGGAGCTCGCCGAGCAGGTCACCGGCTACCACGTGCACCGGGGCGCGCTCGCCTCCATGCAGCGCAAGCCGCTCCCGACGGCGGCCGACCTCCTCCACACCGCCCGCCGGGTGGTGATCATGGAGTCCGTCAACGACCACACCAACATCGGCGCGATCTTCCGCTCGGCGGCGGCGCTGGGCATGGACGCGGTGCTGCTGTCGCCGGACTGCGCGGACCCCCTGTACCGCCGCAGCGTCAAGGTCTCCATGGGCGCGGTCTTCTCCGTCCCCTACGCCCGTCTCGACAGCTGGCCCAAGGGCCTGGAGTCGGTCCGCGAGGCGGGCTTCACGCTCCTCGCCCTGACCCCCGACGCCAAGGCAAAGACCCTCGACGAGGCCGCCCCGCACAAGATGGACCGCGTAGCCCTGATGCTCGGCGCCGAGGGCGACGGCCTCACCACCCAGGCCCTCGTCGCCGCCGACGAATGGGTCCGCATCCCCATGGCCCACGGCGTCGACTCCCTCAACGTGGGAGCGGCAGCAGCGGTCGCGTTCTACGCGGTGGCAACGGGCCGCCCGCAGGCGTAGAGCCACGGCCGGACCGGGCCCGGCGTCGAGTGCCGGACGGGCCTCGACGATGCGCCGCGCGGGAACGGTCAGGCTGCTGGTGGTGTGTCCTGCGGGGACGGGCGGAGCTTGGCGGTATGCGGTGCGGGGGCGGGCGGGTCTCGGCGATGCGCCGTGCCGGGACCGGCGGGTCTCGGCGATGCGCCGTGCGGGAACGGGCAGGCCGCTGGCGGTACGCCCTACGAGGGCGGGGCGGGCCCTTGGCGGTACGCCCCCTCACACCACCGCCCTCAGCCGCCTTGAGTCGTCCGCTCCGGCACCGCCCGCCGCCGACTCGCTCACGCGCGGACCCGCACCACCTGCCGTCGGCCCGCCCACGTGCAGCAGCCCCGTACCGCCTGCAGTCGGCCGCCCACCTACAGCAGACCTGCCTGCCGTCGGCCCATCCATCTACGCAGACCTGCCTGCCGCCGACCCGCCCAAGTGCACGTGCGGCCCCGCTCGCTGCTACCGGTCCGATCCCCGGACAGCCTCTACTCCGCCCCGGAGCCGCCCTGCCCCGGCGTCGCCTGCCCATCCGCCGACTCCCCGCCGACGGCTCCGTCCTTCGACGCCCCATGCGTCTGCTGCCGTACGACATCCCGGTCCACCCCGAGCCCCCGCGGCGGCCCCTGGCAGCCCTGGGCCGCGGCGATACCGAGGGCCACGAGCAGGGTGACCACCACGAACACGAACAGGCGTTGGCGCAGCAGGCGTGGGTTGGCCGGGCGGCGGCCGACTCCCGTGTTGCGGGGCGCCGGACGTCCCGTACCACTGCGCGGCGCGGGACGGCTGCCGCTGCCGTTGCCGGAACGGGTCGTGTTGCGGGCACCGCCGGCCGGAGTGGGCCGGGGACCGGGACGCGACGAGGGCACGCCGTTGCCGCGCGGAGCACTGCCGCCGCGCGAGGGAACCCCGCCCCGGGACGGAACACCGCCCCGCACCGGCCCGGCACCGCCGCGCGCCACGCCGTTGCCCTGCGAACCCGACGTGCCCGGAGGGCCCTGCGGGCGGCGCTGTACCGGCCGGTCCGGATACGTGTCGGCGAGCCGCCCGGTCGGCCGGTCCGCCTCACCGGCCCGCGGCGACGGCGGCCGCAGATCCGGCAGCCCCTGCGCCTCACGAGCGGCGATCTCCTTGAGCCGCAACGACAGTTGGAGCGTGCTCGGCCGCTCCTCGGGATCCTTCGCCAGACAGGCCCGCACCAGCGGCGCCAACGCGTCCGGCACCCCGTGCAGCTGCGCCTCCTCGTGCACCACGCGGTACAGCATCACCTCGGAACTGCCGTGCCCGAAGGGCGAGTCACCCATCGAGGCGTACGCCAGCGTCGCGCCGAGCGAGAACACGTCCGTGGCCGGCGTCACCGCCGCCCCGCGCACCTGCTCCGGCGCGAGGAAGCCGGGCGAGCCGACCGCCGTGCCGACATGGGTGAGCGTGGAGGCCCCGGTCGCCCAGGCGATGCCGAAGTCGATGATCCGCGGGCCCTTGGGGGAGAGCAGGATGTTGGACGGCTTGAGGTCCCGGTGCACCACCCCGGCCTCGTGCACCGCGACCAGCCCCTCCGACAGGGCCGCCCCGATCGAGGCGACCTCGGCCGCGACCAGCGAGCCCTCGTCGACGACCTTGTCGTGCAGGGACGGGCCGGGCACGTACTGCGTGGCGAACCACGGCCGTTCGGCCTCCAGGTCCGCCGCGACCAGCCGCGCGGTGCAGCCGCCGCGGATCCGCCGGGCGGCGGAGACCTCGCGCGCGAACCGCGAGCGGAACTCCTGGTCCTCCGCCAGATCGGGGCGGATCACCTTCAGCGCGACCCGCTGCCCCTTCTTGTCGGAACCCAGGTAGACGACCCCCATGCCGCCCGCGCCTAGCCGTCTGTGAAGCCTGAACGAGCCGACGACGCGCGGGTCCTCGCGCCTCAGGCGCATCATCGCCATGTTCATCCCCGCTGCCCGGTCCGTTTGACGAGCGACAGCTTACGTTTCCGTGAGCCGTCGCGCGCAGAGGCCGCGCCCTCTCGTCCCGATGGATTGTCAGTGCCGGGTGGGAGACTTGAGGGGTGGTCAGGGGGTGGGAGGGCGGGCGGACTTCACCGTGACTGTGATCCCAACCACCCACGGCGGAAGGGGGATTGAACCCGTGAAGGGTGATCGCGTGGAGATAGTCGTGGACGCAGGGGACACGACGCGCACATACGAGGTGGTGGCGAGCCGAGCGGGCCGCCGGGTGGAGACGGCGGTCCGGCGAGGAGTCGTGGAAGTGAGCGAAGTCACGCGCAGTGGCTCGGTCGTGCGGACGGCCCGTTTCATGGCGACCCGGGTCCTCGCGCTGGTGGAGCAGCCGGTGCCGAGGGAGGACAGCTCGGAGAAAGCGGGGCAGTCCGGGCGACCCCTCCGGGAAGACCCCGAGACCTAGGTCTGCGTCTCCACCCCTGGGAGTACTCCGCTGGTGATGGCTCATCCTCGGGGAGGCCCGGCAATCGGTACGAGGGCATGACGTGCGCAGGGGCGCCGACGCCTAGATTTGAGGTCAAGCGGCGGGTGCAGCACTCGTCCCCCGAGGTCAGACACCCGCCGCTGCCAACCACAACTGAACGGTCAGGAGAGGGACCATGGCTCTGACGGCACCGCGGACGATCGTCCGCACCAGGTCGCGCATCGCGCACCGCCCCCGCCGGACGGGCCGTCGCCACCCGCTGGTGGCGACGCTGATGGCCCTCCCCCTGGCGGTCCTGCTCCTCGTCGTCTTCGACGGCTGGGAGACAGTGGCCACACAGGCGTCGTCCGTGGGAGTGATGCTGGGGCGCTGAGCGGCGACCCCAGGCCCGGAAGAGCGGTCCGGGCGGGGACATCCACCCATGAAACCCCGTGGGGACGGGGGTGCGGCGGACGGCAAAAATGCCGGCGCAGCTGGGGAGCTGCGCCGGCATTGCTTTTCCCCGCGAGGGCACGGCCCTTCAGACCCCCACGAGCTCCGACGACCGCAGCTCCCGACCGGGCAGGATCCCCCAGAGGCCGGCCAGGAGCAGCGCCCCGCCAGCTGCAACGAGGGCCACGAGCAGTGCGCCCTCGACACCATGAGCCTGTGCGAGCCCACCCGACACGGCCTGCCCCGCGGCCGTCCCGAGGGGACCGCCCGCGCACAGCACCGTCATGGCGAAGGCCGCCCGTCGCGCGGGGGCGAGCCGCTCGGTGAGCGCGTACAGACTGATCATGTACGGCGCCACGGTGAAGCTCGCGAGCGCGACGCCGACGGGCAGGGACACCGCCCGGGTACCGACGTAGAGGACGAGCGTCCCGGCGCAGAGCGCCGCGGCGAAGGTGACATAGCGGGCGTGCAGCGAGAACCGCCGCGGGAGCCAGGCGCAGGCGGCCCCGGCCAGCGCGCTGCCGACCCCGAACTCCGCGTACACGAGCCCCGAGACACCAGGCTCGCCGAGGGCGTCGGCGTACACCGTGACGGCCGTCTGGACCGCCCCGAAGACCGCCCCCACCGCTGCCATCGCCAGGAACATGACGGCCAGCGGGAGACGCGGCAGGCGCGCCTGTCCGTTCTGCTCGGCGCCCGGCTGCCCTGAGGCGCCGCCGCCGTGGAGGAGGGCGAAGGGCAGGGTGGTCGCCGCGATCAGGGACATGGTCAGCACGGTCGGCGCGAGCGGGCCGACCGCCGCGAGCAGCCCCACGAGCGCCGGTCCGGTGACGAAGCTCAGCTCGTCGGCGGACGCTTCGTAGGCCAGCGCCGAGGGCACCACATGGCCCGCGTCCCGCGCGTGCACCAGACGGGACCAGTGCACTCGTACGAGAGGACCGACCTGAGGCTGCGTCAGGCCCACCAGCGCTGCCGCCGCGAGCATGCTCGCTCGGCCGCCGTGGCTCGCGGCCGCCGCCAGACAGGCCCAGGCAACCAGGTTGGCCGTCGCCGCACCGACACCGACGTGGCGATGTCCGTGGCGGTCGGCGAGGGCCCCGACCAAGGGGCCGCCGACGGCGACGGCGATGCTCTGGGCCGCGGCGGCGAGCCCGGCGAAGGCGTAGCTGTGCGTCGCCGCCTGGAGCAGGAGGAGGGTGGACAGGGTCGAGGTCGCGTAGGGCAGCCGGGCCAGGAATCCCAAGGGGAAGAAGCCGATGCCCGCCACGCGCAGCAGAGAGCGGTACGCCACAGAGGTCTCCGTCGGGTACGTCGAGGAGACGCGCCACCCAGCCACCAACGCGTCGACGATCCCGATTCGGAACCGTCACCGTAGCGAAGGCCGCCCCGGCCCGTACAGGCCTGTCCTGCGTACCCTCACGGGCAGACCCGTACAGCCCAGGGAGCCCCGTGACCGCCCACCCTCTGCTCACCGAACTCACCCTCAGAGTCCGGACCGAGGCTCACTCCCGTACGCCGTCGCCGTGCTCCTGCGGCGCGGCCACCCTCGCGGACCGCCCCGACGCCACGGTGGTCCGGCACGAGGACACCGTCGCCAAGGCCCACGCGCCCGACACCGCCCCCGCCGAGCTGGCCACCCGTCTCACCACGGCCGCCGACCTCCCCGGCATCCTCCTGCCCCCGCTCAGCCCGACGCCGGTCGACCTGCACGGCCGCCTCGTCACGTTCTGGCCCTACGGCACCCCCGTGGACCCGGACCGCCCGGAAGCCGCCCCCTGGGAATCCGCCGCCACCCTCCTCGCCCACCTCCACCGCACCCCCGCCCCACCCACCCTCCCCCCGATGCGCGGCCCCGCAAAGGCCGCTCTGGCCATCGCCCGCCTCCTCGCAACCGTCACCCACGGCACACTCCGGCAAGGCCAGCCGTCGCACACCACGCCCCGTCATGGCCCGCCCCGGCACAGCACGACCTGGGACGACACGACCCCGCACAGTGCGACCTGGGAAGACACGCCCCCGCACAGCGCGCCCCACCAAGACCCGGCCTCGCCCGCCCCGCCCCCGCACAACCCCCCTCACCCAGGCCCGGCCCCGCAGGTCACGCCCCCGCACCCCGCCATCACCCCCATCCTCCGAGCCTGGGCCACCCTCCCGCCCTGGGCCCGCGCCGAGACCCCCATGCCGGACCCCACGACCCTCTGCCACGGAGACCTGCACCTCGGCCAGCTGGTCCGGTACCCCGCTCCCGACGGCCCGTGGCGGCTCATCGACGTCGACGACCTCGGCACCGGCGTGCCCGCCTGGGATCTCGCCCGCCCCGCCGCCTGGTTCGCCTGCGGCCTGCTCGCGCCGGAGGACTGGGCCCGCTTCCTCACCGCCTACCGCACGGAGGGTGGCCCCGCGGTCCCCCCGGACGGCGATCCCTGGCCCGCCCTGGAGGTCCCGGCCCGCGCCCTCACCGTGCAGACCGCGGCGCGGGCCGTCGCCAAGGCCGTGGCGGAGGACCGGCCGCTCGACGACGTGGAGGTGGCCGTCGTGGACGCGTGTGACCGAATGGGTTCCCTCCCGCCGGAGTTGGCGGACGATTTCGCGAAGTAGGGTGCAACCGACCGGAGCCGGACAGAGTCTGTCCTGGCGTAACGCGAAGCAGGACCGACCGGCGAGGAGTTGAGCCGACGATGCAGTGTCCGAAGTGTCACGCACCGATGCACACGTACAACCGCAACGGTGTCCAGATCGAGCAGTGCAGCGGCTGCCGCGGGATCTTTCTCGACTACGGCGAGCTGGAGGCCCTGACCCGGCTGGAGGGCCAGTGGGGCGGCGGCCCCGCCGTCCCGCCGCCCCCGGCCGCCCCGCAGTACCCGGCCGGCGGTCACTCCGCCCCCGCCTGGGGCGCCCCGCAGCACGGCGGCCACCACGGCGGTGGTCACTACGGCGGCCACCACCACAAGCGGGGCTTCGGCCACATGCTGTTCTCCAGCTGATCCGAAAGCTGACCCGGACCACGAGGAAGCCCCCGGCCGCAGGGCCGGGGGCTTCGGTGTGTGCGCGATACTGGGATTGAACCAGTGACCTCTTCCGTGTCAGGGAAGCGCTCTCCCGCTGAGCTAATCGCGCGGGAAACCACGATCAGGATCGTGTCTGTTGCGTGCGCGATACTGGGATTGAACCAGTGACCTCTTCCGTGTCAGGGAAGCGCTCTCCCGCTGAGCTAATCGCGCGGGTCAGACCTTCGATGAACTGCCGAAGATCCAGTGGACGATACTGGGATTGAACCAGTGACCTCTTCCGTGTCAGGGAAGCGCTCTCCCGCTGAGCTAATCGTCCTTGGAGGTGGAGACGGGATTTGAACCCGTGTAGACGGCTTTGCAGGCCGTTGCCTCGCCTCTCGGCCACTCCACCAGGAGTGCTGGGGGTCCGGGAGGATCCCCCTTGCTCTTTCGAGCGAACGACGAGGTTCGAACTCGCGACCTCAACCTTGGCAAGGTTGCGCTCTACCAACTGAGCTACGTTCGCCTGTCCTTCCGGTCCGCTTCCGCGTCCCGGCGACGAGTTGAACTCTAGCGGATTCCGGGGCCAGGGCAAAAACGCGTTTGCGCAGCGTGCTGCGCTGCGTCCGGTGACTGACGTGGTCAGGGCAGCCGAAGGGACATGACCAGGTCACCGGGCGGACACCCGCCATAGACTCGACGGCGTGCTCGACCTCGTTCCTCTCGCCCGCTTCGGCGACCGCGTCGCCACCGGTCTCCTCGACGTCACCAGCGACCCCGCGGCCCTGGACTCCAGCGGCTTCTGGGCCGTCGCCGCGGACTTCGAGGGCGGTCTGACCTGCGCCCGGTTCGCCGACGTACGCCGGGAGCCGGTGCCCGCGCCGCGGTCCGGAGTGTGGCGAGGCCCACATCTCGATGACTGGACGTCGTCTCTCGACCGCGCCGCGTACACGGCGGGCGTCCGCCGGATCCGCGAGCACATCGCGCGCGGCGAGGTCTACCAGGCCAACCTCTGCCGCGTACTGAGCGCGCCCGTCGCATCCGACGCCGATGTCGACGCCCTCACCTCGCTGCTCGCGCGCGGCAACCCGGCGCCGTATGCAGGAACGATCCGCCTTCCCGCGTACGGCGTCGAGATCGCCACCGCCTCGCCCGAGCTGTTCCTGCGGCGGGAGGGGCGGGTCGTGGAGTCGGGGCCGATCAAGGGCACCGGGCGCACCGAGGACGACCTGCTCGACAAGGACTACGCCGAGAACGTGATGATCGTCGACCTGGTCCGCAACGACCTCGGACGGGTCTGCGCCACCGGCACCGTCACCGTCCCCGACCTGTGTGCCGTCGAGAAGCATCCCGGGCTCGTGCATCTGGTCTCCCTGGTCCGCGGCGAACTCCATCCGGACGCCGGCTGGCCCGAGCTGTTCGCCGCCGCCTTCCCGCCCGGGTCGGTCACCGGCGCGCCCAAGTCCAGCGCCCTGCGGATCATCGACGCCCTGGAGACCGCGCCCCGCGGCCCCTACTGCGGCGGCATCGGCTGGGTCGACGCCGACCACGGCACCGGCGAGCTGGCCGTCGGCATCCGCAGCTTCTGGATCGACCGGGCCGAGGGCGTGCTGCGCTTCGGCACCGGTGCCGGCATCACCTGGGGTTCCGACCCCGAGGGGGAATGGCGGGAGACCGAGCTGAAGGCAGCCCGGCTGCTCGCGGTAGCGTCGGGAACGTACGAAGTGAGTGAAGGGACTTCTTAGGTGAAGATCTGGCTCGACGGCGCACTCCAGGACATGGAGACCGCGCGCGTCTCCGTCTTCGACCACGGGCTGACCGTGGGCGACGGCATATTCGAGACCGTGAAGGCGGCGGACGGCCGTCCCTTCGCCCTCACCCGGCATCTCGACCGGCTGACCCTCTCCGCGCGCGGGCTCGGCCTGCCCGATCCCGACCTCGACGAGGTCCGCCGGGGCTGCGAGGCCGTCCTGGAGGCCAACCCCATGCCCCTGGGCCGCCTGCGCATCACCTACACCG
The DNA here is from genome assembly GCF_040643855.1 of Streptomyces sp. NPDC047072. Classification (NCBI taxonomy): domain Bacteria; kingdom Bacillati; phylum Actinomycetota; class Actinomycetes; order Kitasatosporales; family Streptomycetaceae; genus Streptomyces; species Streptomyces sp. NPDC047072. Next base: position 13,962 of record NZ_JBEYVC010000212.1, read on the forward strand.
GCGGCTACGGCCCGCTCGGCTCCGACCGCGGCGACCAGGGCCCGACCCTGCTCATCGCCCTCGGCGAGACCGCCCGGCGCCCCGACTCCACGGCCACGATCACCGTCCCGTGGACCCGCAACGAACGCGGCGCCCTCACCGGGCTCAAGACCACCTCGTACGCCGAGAACGTGGTCGCGCTCGCGCGGGCCCATGACCAGGGCGCCAGCGAGGCGCTCTTCCCCAACACCGTCGGACAGCTCTGCGAGGGCACCGGGTCGAACGTCTTCGTCGTCCTCGACGGCGAGATCCACACCCCGCCGCTCGCCTCCGGCTGCCTCGCGGGCATCACACGCGCGCTGACGATCGAATGGACCGGCGCCGAGGAGACCGACCTCCCGCTGGACGTCCTGGAGCGGGCCGACGAGGTCTTCCTGACCTCGACCCTGCGGGACGTCCAGGGCGTCCACCGCGTCGACGGCCGCGAACTGCCGGGCGCACCCGGCCCGGTGACCGCCAAGGCCATGCGGATCTTCGACGAGCGGTCCGGCGACGACCTCGACCCGTAGACGTTCTTTTCGTACGGCTGTACAAGCGCTGCGTTTATTCGGCTGACCGCGAGGCCGCGGGCGGGTAGAACACCGGTGATGACCACCACCCTGCGGCCGACCGAGCCGCTCCAGCGCGGTGCCGACGGGGCGCTGTCCCGCCACTACCAGGTGTGCGTGAACAGCCGTCCCGTCGGCGCGATCCATCTCGCCACCCACCCGGGCTTCGGACCAGCCCTCGCCCAGATCCTGGACCTGCGGATCGAGGAACCCGACCGCAGACGCGGCCGGGGCACGGTCGCCGCGCTCGCCGCCGAGGAGGTGGTGCGGGGCTGGGGCTGCGGGCAGCTGGTGATCAGGGTCCCGGCCGACGCCGAGCCCGCCCTGCGTCTCGCGACGGCGCTCGGGTACGTCCACCGCAACCGCGGCATGGAGAAGCAACTCGGCGACACGGCACCCGAGTTGCCCGCGGGCAGCCGGTGCCGGCCCATGACCGAGGCGGAGTTCGGGCCGTGGCGGGCCCGCGGCCTCGACGAGTACGCCGGGGACTGGAGCTCCCGCGGGGTGCCGGAGGCCGCGGCGCGGGCGAAGGCGCTCAAGGACCACGAGGCGACCTTCCCCCAGGGCCCCGCGACGGAGGGCATGCGGGTCAGCGTCCTGGAGCACGAGGGCAGTCGGGTCGGCATCCTGTGGATGGCGTTCCGCGACGACAAGGCGTTCGTCTACGACGTCGAGACCGACGAGGCCGTCCGGGGCCGCGGCCACGGGCGCACCCTGATGCTGCTGGCCGAGGCCCAGACGATCGCCGCCGGCCGCCGTGTCCTCGGCCTCAACGTCTTCGCGGGGAACACACCGGCGGAGCGGCTGTACGAGTCGCTGGGCTACGTGCCGGTGGGGTACTCGATGTACAAGAGCCTGCTCTGAGTCGGCTCTACGGCTGATCGGCCAGCAGCCGGTCCACGATCTCCTCGACGCGCTCGCGCAGGCCCTCCCGGCTCTTGCTGCCGTCCAGGCGCTCGCCGTCGACGACGTACGTCGGTGTGCCGGTCACGCCGATCGCCTTCCCCTCGGCCTGGTCGGCGTCCACGATCAGGATGTGCCGGCCGTCGATCAGCGCGGTGTCGAACTCCTCGGCGTCCAGGCCCAGTTCACCCGCGACCGCGACCAGGAAGGGCTCTCCCTCGCGCTCCAGGTCCTCGACCCGCCCGAGCACGGCCTCGACGTACTCCCAGCCCCTGCCCTGCTCCAGGGCCTCCTCCGCGGCCTGCGCGGCGGCGAACGCGTGCTTGTGCTTCTCCAGCGGGAAGTGCCGCAGCCGCAGCTCCAGCCGGTCGCCGTAACGGGCGCGCAGGGCCCGGACGTCGTCGAGGGCGCCACGGCAGTCCGGACACTGCAGGTCGCACCAGACGTCGAGCACGGGCGCGGTGGGACGGGCGGGGGAGGGGTCGCTCATGCGCCCAGTCTCCCAGCCGAGCCGTCGATGACCGAATCGAGCCGCCCACTCCACCCGCCCTGTCCGCCCGACCTGTCCACCCGCACCCTCCACCCGCCGCTCCACCCGCACCCTCCAGCGGTACGACGCCCGGGCGGCACCTGCGGAGGAGCCGACCCGGAGATGTCCCTGATGTCCGGCCGGAGCATGGCCCGGGCGGGGTCGGGAGGTGCAGGATGGAGAGGGACGAAGCGGCGCCCGCCCCGGTCGGCACTGCCGCAGTGGGCCTCGCCTCCGCGAGCCCTGCCGTCTCGTCCCAGCCTCGTCGAGCCCTGCCTGGAGGACCGGATGATTGCCGAGACCGTCTGTTCCGCCGTCGCCGCGGCCGGCCTGGGCATCGCGGCGGTCACGGCGTACCGGAAGCGTTTCCTCGCGGCCACCCGCATCGCCGCCTACTCCCTGGTGCCGCTCGGCCTGGTGATGACCGGCGTCGTCGACTGGCTCGCGGACACCGCGCTCAGCCCGACGGCCTGGGCGGGCTTCGGCGTGCTCGGCCTGTCGTGGGTGCTCTTCTCTGCCACGCGCGCGGTGGAGCGCCGCCGCGGCGGCACCCGCAAGGAGCGCAGGGCGGCGGCCCGCGCCACCCAGACCGAGGCGGTCGCGCCCACGGCCTCGGCGCCCTCCCTCGGCCCGGGGATACGCACCCCGGCGACCCGGCCCGCCGCCAAGTCCAGGCCCGCCGAATCCGCCGCGGACGACTTCAGCGACATCGAGGCCATCCTCAAGAAGCACGGCATATGACGGACTGAAACGTTCGCAGTGGGATCCGTGCCCGTCCGCAAGCGATCACGACCCGAAACGGACATCACGGAATTCGGCGAACTCCCGCTCATTCCGGGCGTGTTGATCGCGCCGAGGGTGTCGGCTGCGCCATCATCGCGGCGAGATGCTGGACACGCAACAGAGCGACACCGCGCCGCAGCAGGACGAGCCGCGTGGGTGCCTTTTCGCCCTATCCCAGCCACCGCTGATGATCTTCCTTGCGGTGATCGGGTGTCTGCTGCTCATGGCTGCGCTGCACGACCTGCTGCTGCTCTGAGCCGTACCCGTGGTCCCCGGCGCCACCCGCCGGGGCCACGTCGGCATCGGGGCCTTCGAGGCCCTCCCATGGTCCGTAGTGGGCGTCAGCCCGCGGCTTCCTTGCGTCGCGCCCGGTACGCGGCCACATGCAGCCGGTTTCCGCAGGTGCGGCTGTCGCAGTAGCGGCGTGAGCGGTTCCGGGAGAGGTCGACGAAGGCGCGCCGGCAGTCGGGCGCCTCGCAGCGCCGCAGCCGCTCCTGCTCGCCGGCCACCACGAAGAAGGCCAGGGCCATCCCGCAGTCGGCGGCCAGATGGTCGGCCACGGAGGCACCCGGGGCGAAGTAGTGGACATGCCAGTCGTAGCCGTCGTGGTCCGTGAGCTGCGGTGTGGTGCCCGCGGCGGCGACCAGGTCGTTGATCAGCCCGGCGGCGGCCTTGGCGTCGGGCGCGGCGAAGACGGCCGCGAACCGCCCTCGGACCTTGCGCACGGCCGAGAGGTCGAACTCCGAGAGCGTGCCGACACCGCTGATCTCGTGGTTTCGTACGAACTCCGCGAGCGCGGCGACATCCGGCAGCGCGTCCGGCGCCGACTCGTCCTCCGGTGCGGTGTTCACCAGATCGACCACGGCGTCGAGGGAACACCGGGTGTCGTGGGTGATCAGCACGATTCGCTCCCTGGCCTGGGGGTCGGGCGGACGCCCGCCGATGCTGGCCGATGGTAACGGCTCGCGGCCGGATGATGACGGGCCCGCCCCCGTCGGTCGCGGCCGGACGCGCAGGTGGACACCGGGCGCGGTGGTGGCGATCTGCTCACCGTCGTCCGCAAGTCCGCCGCCGAAGTCGGCCGCAGCGCACCGAAGTTCGGCCTCAAC
>NZ_JBEYVC010000213.1:0-17864 GCF_040643855.1 Streptomyces sp. NPDC047072
CACCTGGTCGCTGGTCCGCCACCTCCCCCTCGGCCTCCGCCCGTGCACGCGTCTCACGCCCTTCCCGTTCCGCCCGCAGGCACCGTCGGATCGACTCCGGGTCCAGCCCCTCGTTGCAGGCCTGATGAAGGAGCCGGGCGAAGAGATAACCGGGATCAGCGCCCAGGGCCATGGCGAGCGCCTCCCTCGCCTCGATGTCGTCGCCTGCGGACCACGCCACCCAGCCGACGAGGGTGAGCGGTGCCGCCGCGTGCTCGCCGTAGGGCCCGACGCAGCGGCGGGCCAGGGCACGCCACAGTCGTAGAGCCGGTCCGGCCTCCTCGGCCTCCATCCACTCGGCCGCGCGGTCTCGGGTCGTGCGGTCCTGGAGGCCGAGGACGAGGGTCGCCGCTTCGTCGTGCCCCAGTAGTGCGTCGTCGCGCAGGTCGGCCTGGAGGTTCCCCGAGACGGGCGGCGCCGCGGCGAAGCGCGCCATGATCCGCTGGGCGAGGAGGACCGTCTCCTCGGCGACCTCTGCCCGGCTCTCGGCCTCCAGCATCCTGGGAACCAGGCTCATCCCGGCGGCGTCCAGGGCGACTTCCTGCTCCAGAGCGGCCGCGGTCTCCCAGGGCTGGAGCCGGGCCCGCAACTCACGCAGTGTGCCGCGGATCTGGAGCCCGGCGTAGGTGGCCGCGGCGGCGAGAACGGAGGTGCCGGGCAGGCCCATCGGCAGTCCCTCCACGGGACAGCACTGTCGGCTCGGACAGCAGTACGACCAGTAGCGGCCGTCGGAGATGCACAGGGCCTCGATCACCGGAACGTCGAGCCGGCCGCACTCGGTGCGCAGCAGCGCCGCGAGCGAGGCGAGCCGGTCCATGACCTGCTGCCCCGTCTCACCGGCCTCCGGTTCCTGGCAGAGGTAGGCGACCATCTGCTCGGGCTTCGCGCCCCGGCGTTCGCTGCCCGTGATCAGCCCATGGGCCAACTGCCGGGCCACGGCCGCCCAGTCGTCCTTGTTCGAGGGGATCCCGAGCCGGGCCCGGCCGCCGAACCGGCCTCGGCCGCCCCGGTCGTGCAGGGCGACCAGGACGATGCTGTCCTCGGGCCGGTAGCCGAGCAGATAGGGCAGTGCGTCGGCCAGTTCACCCGGGGTGCGCAGGGTCACCTGATGCTCGGCGCCATGCGCGTCGAACCCCGCGCGCTCCCCGATGCCCGGGCGACTCGCGTCCTGTCCGCCGGAATTGCCGTTTCCGGTGGATCCAGTCGTTTCGCTGTGATTCGTCATGCGCTGACGATCTCGCGGATCGTGAGACTCCGCTTGACCCTGTGGATAAGTCCGATCAGGGCCACGACAAGCGGCAGTTGGTTGTCCACAGCCCGACTAGCACCGCGCTCCGTTGTCGGTGGCGTCCTGTTCCATGGACGCATGACCCAAACGGACTGCGCACGACGCCGGCCGGCACCGCACAGGCGTCGGCATCGCACAGACGCCGACGAGCGCCCGGCACCTCAGACGCCCCCGGCGCCTCAGGCTGTCGCGGCCAACACCAACGGAAGCACCAACCCACTCCCGGCCTGGCGCAGCAGCCGGGCCGCAACGGCGAGGGTCCAGCCGGAGTCCGTGCAGTCGTCCACGAGCAGGACGGGCCCCGGAGAGCGCCGCAGAGCCTCCGCCAGTTCGTCGGAGACCACGAAGGCGCCGGCGAGCGCCCGCAGGCGCTGCGCGGAGTTGCTGCGGCGGGCCGCGTGCGCACCGTCCGGCCCGCTGTACGCCAGGGCGCCGAGGAAGGGCAGACGACCGATGTCCGCGATCCCCTGAGCCAGCGAACCGACCAGCTGCGGGCGGGTCAGGGACGGCACGGCGACCACGCCCACCGGTCGGGCTGCGGCGTCCGATGCCCAACCCCCCGAGGAACGCGCCCAGTCGGCGAGGACGTCCACGGCCGCCCGCAGCACGTCGTCGGGCACCGGACCGTCGGGCGCCGTGTCGGCCAGCAGGGGGCGCAGCCGGTTGCCCCAGCCGATGTCCGAGAGCCGCCCGAGTGCCCGTCCGGTGGAGCACTGCTGTCCGGCGCGGATACGGCCCTTGAGATCGATGCCGAGCGCGGGCATCCCCGTCGGCCACATGCGGCGCGGCTCGATCTCCACTCCCGGGCGGTCCAGTTCCTTCGCCGCGCCGGTCAACGCCTCGGCCGAGACGGAAGGATCGGCCCAGGCGCCCGCGCAGTTGTCGCAGCGGCCGCACGGGGCGGCCCCCTCGTCGTCCAGCTGTCGGCGCAGGAACTCCATGCGGCAACCGGATGTGCTTGCGTAGTCGCGCATCGCCTGCTGCTCCGCGGCCCGCTGTCGTGCCACCCACGTGTAGCGCTCGGTGTCGTAGAGCCACGGCTCGCCGGTGGAGACCCAACCGCCCTTGACCCGCTGGACGGCCCCGTCCACGTCCAGGACCTTCAGCATGGTCTCCAGCCGGGTTCGCCGGAGGTCGACCGCCGCCTCCAGGGCCGGCACGGACATTGGCCGCCCCGCGTCGGCGAGGGCGGACAGGGTCTGACGGACCTGCGCCTCGGGCGGGAAGGCCGTGTCGGCGAAGTAGCGCCAGATCGCCTCGTCCTCCTTGCCGGGCAGCATGAGCACATCGGCGTGCTCCACCCCGCGGCCGGCGCGACCGACCTGCTGGTAGTAGGCGATGGGCGAGGAGGGCGCCCCGAGATGGACCACGAACCCCAGGTCGGGCTTGTCGAAGCCCATGCCGAGCGCCGAGGTCGCCACGAGCGCCTTGACCCGGTTCTCCAACAGGTCGGACTCGGCCTGGAGCCGGTCGGCGTTCTCCGTACGGCCCGTGTAGGAGGCCACCGGGAAGCCGCGCTGCCGCAGGAAGGCGGTGGCTTCCTCGGCCGCGGCGACCGTCAGCGTGTAGATGATCCCCGAGCCCGTCAGTTCGTCCAGGTGCTCGGCCAGCCAGGCCAGTCGATGCGCGGCGTCCGGCAGTTGTACGACGCCCAGGCGCAGACTCTCCCGTTCCAGCGAGCCGCGCAGCACCAGCGCCTCACCGCCCCCCGTGCCCAGCTGCTCGGCGACGTCCGCGGTGACCCGGGCGTTGGCCGTGGCGGTGGTCGCGAGCACCGGAACGCCGGGGCGCAGGTCGGCGAGCATGGCCCGCAGCCGCCGGTAGTCGGGACGGAAGTCGTGGCCCCAGTCGGAGATGCAGTGCGCCTCGTCGACGACGAGCAGACCGGTCGTGGCCGCGAGTCCGGGCAGCATCTGCTCACGGAAGTCCACGGAATTCAGCCGTTCGGGGCTGACCAGGAGGACATCGGTCTCGCCACGCTCGACCTCGGCGTGGATGGACTCCCACTCCTCCGGATTGGCCGAGTTGATCGTGCGCGCCCGAATGCCGGCCCGTTCGGCCGCGTCGACCTGGTTGCGCATCAGCGCCAGCAGCGGCGAGACGATCACCGTCGGTCCGGCGCCGCGGCGCCGCAGCAGGGCCGTGGCGACGAAGTACACGGCCGACTTGCCCCAGCCGGTGCGCTGCACGACGAGCGCGCGCCGGTGTTCCTCCACCAGAGCCGCCACCGCCTGCCACTGGTCCTCCCGAAGCCGCGCCGCGCCCTGAGGGGCGCCGACCAGCTCGGCGAGGACGGCATCGGCTTCGGCACGCAGCTCCAGATTGTCCATGGCCCCATGCAACCCGATTCCGGGGGTCACCAGCCACTTCACTCAGCGTGACGGCCGACCCGACGCGGTCCGACCTCCCGCCGTCGCTCCTGCATCCTCGCGACGGCCCGCCGCCCAGGGCGCGTTACCGCTGGTACCGACTGCCCTCGGCCGTCCCAGGCATCGCCAGGCAACACACTGGGTAAGGATATATGCCATGAACCGGCTGATTCGGGTCGGTGGGCTCAATTGCTCGTTGCCGCAACCAAGTTCGACAGGAAGAATTGAAGTCCGCTCCCCACACGGCCCCCTGGTCCGGTAGGGCTTCGTTGTGGTGCGCGCTCCCCCGAATCCGCCCCCGCCCGCTGTATGGGCGCGTAGCCGAAGGGAGGACCGTGACCTTCGGATTCGCTCCGTCCTCCGCGGCGTCCACGTCGTCAGCCGACCTGTCCGCCGCATCCGCCAACCCCGGCGCCCGTCTGCTCGAACCCACCGAGTGGGCCGAAGCCGGCATCCCACTGCTGCGCAATCCGCGCGAGGTCGTCAGCGGGCTGCACTCCCGGCATCGCCCCGGGCCGTCGACCGCGATCGTGGCGGTCCTCGACCCGGACGAACGGCTGCGTGCGAGCGCCTCGTTCACCCGCCGCCCGGCCCCCGCCGACGGCTGGATGTTCCGCAACACGCTGCTCTCGCAGCTGCGCCGGGTGATCCCCCACGACCTGCGGCGCCGCACCCCCGTGCGCACCGCGGTGCTGCTCTACTGCCGTGAGGGCGACGCGCGTTGGACGGAGGAGGACGGTGCGTGGATGTGGGGCCTGCGGGACGCCTGCACCCTGCACGGACTGCGCTGCGGGGCGTACATCACGCTGACCCGGGACGGCTGGCAGGTCCTCGGCGAGGGTCGCGGCGGCCGCCGCCCGAACGCCGATTCCGCGCCGGAACCCTTCGCTCTGTCGGAGGCGCCGCCCCCGCTGCCGCGCACCGGCGGCGCCGTCTCGGAGGTCCTGCGCCGCGCCGCGGCCCGCTGAGGCGCGTCCCGCTCACTGCTCTTCCCCGGCCGTACGGCACCGTCGTACGGCCTGCGACGTCATACGGTGACACGGTGACGTACGGCACCCCGCGCGAACGCGGGCACGCCGAGGTCACCGCCGTACAGGTGCCGCGCAGGCGGCACCTTCGTCGTCTCCACCCTCCCGGACCTGCCGGAAGGGGCTCAGACTCCGGCGCCCAGGACCGAGTTGATCTGCTGCGGGTCGCCGCAGACGATCAGCAGGGCACCGGCCCGGGCGTGAGCCAACGGAAGGGCGTCGGCGGCAACCGCGGAGGACCCGCCGTTGACGGCGACCACGACCACGGGACGGGAGCCGGCACGCGAGGCCGCAGCGGCATCCGCGTAGAAGACGTCGTCGCCCGCGTCGTGCTGTGCCCAGTAGGCGGCTTCGCCGAAGGACAGCTCATGGGCGGCCCACGGGTGCTGGTCGCCGGTGGTGATCACCAGCACCTCGCCGGGGGCGCGGCCCGATTCGAGCAGGAGGTCCACGGCTTCCTCCGCGGCGTCCAGCGCGCCCTCGGCCGAGGCCGGGATCAGCTGGATCTGCGGGGTCGCCGAAGTCGGAGTGGAGGCGGCGGGAGCCGCGGGGCCCGACGGTGCGGGCTTGGCCACGGCCACGTCGTGCGGCGTGCGTTGCACCGGCGGTGCCGGCCGGAGCGGGCCGGGACGACCGGGGCGCGGATGAGCCACAGGACGCGGGCCGGGTACAGGACGAGGGGTCGGCGCGGTGCGGGGACCCTGGGCACTCTCGTGAATCTGAGGCTCCTCGGGAATGAGAGGCATGAGCTGATGTTTATCAAACGTTGGTGCGGCTCGCGCCAGCGGGTGGCACATGAGTGCGAGCGGAATCGTCAGAAATCGAAGCCGAGCTGACCCTCGATCCCCGGAGCGCTTCCCTCCGCCCAGCTGCGGGCCTTCTTGAGGTGCCGCCACTGGGGCAGCGCATCAAGATACGCCCACGACAACCGGTGGTACGGGGTGGGCCCCCGGACCTCCAGCGCGGCCTTGTGCACGGGTGAGGGATACCCGGCGTTGGCCGCGAAGTCGAAGTCTGCATGGTCGATACCCAGTTCGGCCATCATTTTGTCGCGCTGAACCTTGGCGATCACCGAGGCCGCGGCGACCGCGATGCACGACTGGTCACCCTTGATCACCGTCCGGACCTTCCAGGGCGTCCCGAGGTAGTCGTGCTTCCCGTCGAGGATCACCGCGTCGGGGCGGACCGGCAGGCTTTCCAGAGCGCGTACGGCGGCGAGCCGCAGGGCGGCGGTCATCCCCCGTTCGTCGATCTCCTCGTGAGTCGCGTGCCCGAGGGCGTACGACGTCACCCATCCCCGCAGTTCCTCGGCGAGTTCGGTGCGGCGCTTGACGCTGAGCAGCTTGGAGTCGGTGAGACCTTGGGGCGGCCGGCGCAGTCCGGTGACCGCCGCGCAGACGGTGACAGGACCGGCCCACGCGCCGCGCCCCACCTCGTCGACACCTGCAATGATCTTCGCTCCGGTCGTGGCGCGGAGAGAGCGCTCGACGGTGTGAGTAGGCGGTTCGTACGGCATGGCGCCCTTAGCGTACGCCGCCCGGATCACCCTGCGACACCCCGGTTCCCCGAGCGCCCCCGAAAGGCCCACGAGCCACGCTCATCGACCGCCCGGCCGCAGCAGCGGCAGCATGAACCGGTCGATCATCTCTTCGACTTCCCCGTCGCTCCATTCGCAGGCGCGCATCTTGGAGCGGTACATCATCATCGCCGGAATGGCATCGAAGACGAAGTCGTCCGCTGCGTCGCGACGCACCTCGCCCCGGGCTATTCCACGGGTGATGATCTCGCGGAGCAGTCTGACCGTCGGCTCCACGACCCCGTCGAAGATCACGCCGTGGAAACGCTCGGCCTGAGCCTGGTCGCATTCGTGAATCACCGCCCGCAGGGCGGAACCGGGGCGCGAGAACATCGCCTCGCGCGCCTGCCTGCACAACTCGAGCAGGTCCTCGCGCACCGCGCCGAGGTCGGGCGCCTCCTCGAAGCTCGGCAGTCCGGCCTGCAGCGCGTCCGCCACGAGGTCCTCCTTGGAGGGCCACCTGCGGTACACCGCGGCCTTCCCGGTCTGGGCGCCGGCGGCGACGCCCTCCATCGTGAGCCCGTTCCAGCCGACCGTACTGAGCTGCTCCAGAGCGGCGTCGAGGATCGCACGCTCGAGCACGGCTCCGCGCCGACGAAGGGAGGCCGTCTGAGCGGGGGCGGCCGTCCAGCGCGAGGTAACCATCTGAGTGTCTCCAGCGAACAGGGAAGCGGGGATTCGGGGAGCGGAGAGCACACCGCACGGCGCCACAGGGGGACGCGCCGACGGTGACGAACATGAGTGAACGCTTGCGTTCACTATCGAGGACTCACTACCGTTGACGCGGCAGTGAACGCCACCGTTCACTAACAAGCTCGTGGGGGACCCATAGTGACAACCTCTCAGTTGATTCCGGACCAGAAACCGGGTGCGGCCCGCCGGCAGGGACGTCCCGGCATCGCGCTCGCGGTCATCGCGGCCTGCCAACTCATGGTGGTACTCGACGCGACGATTGTGAACATCGCGCTCCCGCACATTCAAGACGCTCTCCAGTTCAGCACCACCGACCTCACCTGGGTCGTCAGTGCCTACACGCTCACCTTCGGCGGCCTGCTGCTCCTGGGCGGCCGGGCGGGGGACATCCTCGGACGCCGTCGGGTCTTCATGACCGGCATCCTGCTGTTCACCTTCGCCTCGCTGCTCGGCGGGCTCGCCCAGGAGCCCTGGCAGCTGCTGGCCGCCCGGGTTCTCCAGGGCATGGGAGGCGCGATCGCGTCGCCCACCGCACTGGCGCTCATCACCACCACGTTCCCCGAGGGGCCGGAGCGGAACCGGGCCTTCGGCGTCTTCGCCGCGGTCTCGGCAGGCGGTGGCGCCATCGGCCTGCTGGCCGGAGGCATGCTCACGGAGTGGCTCGACTGGCGCTGGGTGCTCTTCGTCAACGTGCCCATCGGCGTGCTGATCGCGGTGCTCGCCCCGCTGTACATCAACGAGTCCGAACGGCACACCGGCCGCTTCGACATCGCGGGCGCCCTGACCTCGACGGCCGGTATGGCCCTGCTCGTCTACGGCTTCATCCGCGCCGCGGACGGCGGCTGGCGGGACTCGCTGACCATCGGGTCCTTCGGTGCCGCGGTGGTACTTCTGCTGGCCTTCGCGTTCGTCGAGTCGCGTGCCAAGGAACCGATCACCCCGCTGCGGATGTTCGCGGACCGCAACCGCTCCGGAACGTACGTGATCATGCTGAGCCTCGCCGCGGCGATGTTCGGGATGTTCTTCTACATCGTGCTCTTCGTGCAGAACGTGCTGGAGTACACCCCGATCGAGGCCGGGCTCGCCTTCCTGCCGGTGACCGTGGTGATCGCGCTCGGCGCGGGCATCTCGCAGCGGTTCCTGCCGGTGCTCGGCCCCAAGCCGTTCATGCTCACCGGTTCGACGCTCGCGGCGATCGGGCTCGCCTGGCAGTCCCTCATCAGCTCCGACAGCTCCTACGTCGGCGGGGTGCTGGGCCCCATGCTGATCTTCGGCTTCGGCATGGGTCTGAACTTCGTGACGCTGACGGTCACCGCGGTCTCCGGGGTCGCCCAGCATGAGGCGGGTGCGGCCTCCGGGCTGCTCAACGCCATGCAGCAGGTGGGTGGTTCGCTGGGTCTGTCCATCCTGACGACGGTGTTCGGGTCGGCGAGCAAGGACGAGGCGGAGAAGCAGCTGCCCGGCTTCCTCGCCGACGGTTCGGCGGAGCAGAAGGCGGAGTTCGCCACAACCCACCAACTGCCCGCGCCCTGGGGGCACGAGGTGCTCGCCCAGGGCATCTCGGCGGGCTTCGTCGCCGCCGCCGCGATGGCCGTGCTCGCCCTCGCCAGCGCATGGCTGGTGATCAAGGTCCGCAGGAGCGACCTGGAGGCACTTTCCGGCGCGACGGGACCGGGGCTCGGCTGACCGCAGGACGAACACCGAACAGAACCTCATGACCGCACCCCCGTGCCCCTAGCTCGTTTCCTGCCCACCCCGGCCCATCGGCCGCAGAGCAACTGTCCCGACAACGAGCGCGCGGTCACACAGAGTTCCCGACAATCACAGAGAGTTTTCCCGAAGCGGCGGGCGAACGTGCCGGCACCGATCACGGCCGCCGAACCCTACGCGGGCACCGGCAGCCACTCCGGAAACGCCTCGGTCCGCTCCACCCACTCGGCAGGCGGGGTCCCGGCCTTCCCGCCGGCGATCACGCCGCCGACGATCGCGCAGGTCGTGTCCACGTCGCCGCCGACCTGCGCGGTCGTCCAGAACGCCTGCTCGTAGTCGCCGAGCGAGCGTGCGGCGGACCAGAGTGCGAAGGGCACGGTGTCATGGGCCGTCGTACGGCGGCCACAGCCGAGGACGGCCGCGACGGTGGAGGCGTCGTCGTAGTCGAGCATGTCCCGGGCCCGCCGCAGCCCCGCTGCGACGGCGCTTCTCGGGACGAGCGCGATGACGCCGTCGAGCAGCGCCTGAGGGCTCGGCGGGCCACCGGGAGCGGCTGCCAGCGCGGCGGCCGCGGATACGGCCATGGCGCCGACGACGGCCTCCCGGTGCTGGTGGGTGGGATAGGCGGAGATCTCGGCCTGGTGGGTCGCCTGCTCCGGATCGTCGGCGTAGTAGGCGCCGAGAGGAGCGATCCGCATCGCGGCGCCGTTGCCCCAGGAACCCTGGCCGTTGAAGAGGGCCGCGGCGAGCTCACGCCAGTCACCGCCCTCCCGGACCAGGCGCAGCAGGCGGTTGACGGCGGGGCCGTAGCCGCGGTCGAAGTCGTGGTGGTGGGCGAAGGAATGGGCCAGGGCGTCCTGGTCGATGCGGTGGTGGGCGGTGAGGACGGCCACGACGGAGCAGGCCATCTCGGTGTCGTCCGTCCATTGCCAGGGGCCGGCCGGCAGCTCGCGGTTCTTCAGCAGGGGGTAGTTCACCGGTACGAAGAACTGCGAGCCCAGCGCGTCCCCCACGGCCAGTCCGCGCAGGCTGGCTCGGGCACGCTCCAGGCGCCCGTCGTCAGAGGAGTCAAGGGTCATCGGTCTGCCACTCTATCCGGTGATCCCGTACGGCTCCGGATCTCGCCAGCGGTCGAAGGGCCGGTCAAGCATGTACTTGCCGTCCTCCCCGAGAACGAGCATCCGCATCTCGGCGTTCCCCGGGTTCGACAGCGACTCGAACTCCGCGACCGTCCAGTGGAACCAGCGCATGCAGAACAGCCGCATGGCCAGGCCGTGGGTCACCAGCAGCACGTTCGGCGGATGGTCGGGGGCCTCGAAGCTGCGGAACAGGCTCTCCAGGAAACCGCCGACCCGGTCGTACACGTCGGCTCCGGACTCGCCCTGGGCGAACCGGTAGAAGAAGTGCCCGTAGGCGTCCCGGTATGCCTTCTGCAGTTGTACGTCGTCGCGGTCCTGCCAGTTCCCCCAGTCCTGCTCCCGCAGCCGGGGTTCCTCGCGCACCCGTATGAGGTCGGGGTCGAGATGGAAGGCGCGCAGGGTCTCGTGCGTGCGGCGGTAGGGAGAGACGTACACGCTGACGCGTTCGTTGCCGAACACCTCGCGGACGCGTTTGCCCGTCTCCTCGGCCTGCCGCCAGCCCCGGTCGGTCAGGGCCAGTGCGTGGTCGGGCTCGCGTTCATACACGGTGTCATCAACATTGCCCGTTGACTCCCCGTGGCGGACAAGGACGATGCGCCGTGGTCGTGCCATGTCACGACCCTAGATCGAGTGAGGCCGTATCGAGCACTCGTACGGGCCCCATACGGCGTACGTCACACACATCCCGCCCCACTCGCCACAGGCGGGCACACGAGTCGCGGGGCGGTCTCAGACCGTCCAGGCCGATTCCAGGTCCACCAGGTCGCCCGTGAGGGCCGCGACGTCGGCCTCGATCTGGGCCCGCAGGGCGAGCCGCTCGACCCGCTCGGTGCGGTACTTGCCGTGTTCGGCGGCCGAGTGCCACATGGAGAGAACCAGGAACTCGCTGCCGGGCGCCTCGCCGAAGAGACCGCGGACCATCCCGGGCGATCCCGCCATCGCCGGGTTCCACACCTTCTCCTGCATCAGCGTGAAGTGTTCGGCACGTTCCTCGTGGACTCGGCAGTGGGCGAAGCGCACCAGGTCGGCGTCGGTGAAACGGGGCTCGAAGCCCGTCTTCACGTCGAAGCGGTAGTCGAACAGCTTGACCTGGGGGTCCTTGAAGGTGCCCGACTGCGCGGCCGCGAGCCGGTCGTGGGAACGCGCCATGAAGGAGTCGTAGAAGGAACGGCTCTCCCAGAAGGAGAAGATGTGGGCCACGCCCGGCCGCCCCCGGCTCCAGCCCCCGCCCTGTCCCCGAAACCCCGGCTCTCCCAGAAGCCCCGCCCACTTTCGCTGCCCCCGCTCGAAGCCGCGGCGGTCCACCACGGTGCAGCGAATCCACTTGACCAGCACCGCGCCATCGTACGGCCAGGGAGCGTGGCGCCGGTCACTCTCGGGGGCAGAGCCCTCCCGCACGTGCCATCCGCACGTGGCAGGATGGGCAACCGGCTTTGCCAGCTCGACAGTTCGGGCCGTGGACCGAGGGGGAAGGGAACATCCTGTGAGCGGCATCAACAAGGGAATCCGCAAGGTCGAGGTCTCACTCAAGTGGGACCCGAGTCCGGCGGGACAGTCGGCCACCGATCTCGATCTCGTCGCCGCGACCTATCTGGCGAGCGATCCGCACGGCGATCCCGCCTATGTGGTGCACTTCGACAGCCGTTCCCCCGACGGCACCATCTATCTCAACCGGGACAGCAAGGACGGCAAGGGCTTCGGCTGGGACGAGGTCATGACGCTGGAGCTGGAACGGCTGGACGCGCGGTACGCGCGCGTGGTGGTCGGAACGGTCATACAGCAGCGCTCCGCCCAGCGCACCTTCGTCGGCGTGATCAACCCGGCGCTGCGCATCCGTGAGGGCTACACGGTCCTGGCCGAGGACGACTTCGGGAGCGTCCTCGGCTCGACGGCCGCGACCATAGGGGAGTTCGTGCGCCAGGAGTCGGGCTCATGGGACTTCCACTCCGGGATCAAGGGGTTCGAGGACGACCCGGCGACGTTCACCCGGAGCATGGGCCGCATGTGACGTGTCAGCCGGCGGCCCAGCCGGGGACCGTCGGCAGCACGCGCTCGGCGACACGGACCAGGGCGAGGTCGTCGGGCACGACGTCGTCCTGGCGCCATATGGAGACCTCGTAGAAGCCGCCACCGTCCTTGGTGTCCTTGGCGACCAGCAGGCTGCGGGCGATGCCGCCGGGACCGGTGTCGACCTTGTCGTCGCCGAAGTCGAACTTCAGGGAGATGGTCCGGTTCGAATAGAGGACCGCAGGGTGCCCGCCGATCGTCCGGCTCTGCGTCGAACTCCCCAGGAAGGCCGCCATTTCGGCTACGGCGATGTCGTCGTCGGACGTCGAGAGCTTCACGGAGTACGTGGCCAACTGGACCTCCGCCTCGGGCGTGACGTCCTTGGTGCCGTCTGCCCAGGTGCTCGTGCTCTCGTTACCGCTGGCGTTCATCGCGTACTCGGCCGGCGTGCCGAGCAGCGTGGGCAGGTCCGCGCGGTTCAGGGCCGTGCACAACTGCGCCCCGGAGACGGGCTTCGACGGCCGGGCCTCGCTCGATGCGTCGCACGCGGCAGGTTCGGGTTCGCCGGACTTCTGCTGAAATGCCCCTGACAACAAAAAGGCCGCGAGACCCCCTACCAACACCACTGCCGCAATGGCCTGGCCCCACTCGTTCGGACCCTTCTCGGGCTGTTCCTTGCTCGTCGCGGCATCGGCGATCTGCTGCTCGGCCATGTTCCCCGTGTCCCCACCCTGTCGTTCGCGCCGGTCGTGCGCCGGGGGAGCCTAACCTGTGATCACCCTGTGGAGAAACGGAAAAAGCCAATGACGGTGCGGCCGATTTCCGACCGCACCGCCATTGGGGGCTAACTCAGGTCAGCTGCAACCACTGGTGGAGCCACAGCCCTCGCAGATGTAGCAGGAGCCGGCCCGCTGCATCTTCGTACCGCAGGAGAAGCAGAGCGGGGCGTCGGCCTGGATGCCCAGCTGCATCTCCACCAGCTCGGCGCTGGTGTGGGCCTGCATCGGGGCGGGCTTGGCCGCCTCGACCGCGGCCTTCGGCGTGGCGACGGCCTTCAGCTCCTGGGCGCGCGGCGCCGACTGGGCCAGGCCCTCGACGTCGACCTCGTCCTCGGACGGCTCGTACGAACCGGTCTCCAGGTGACGCTGGCGCTCCTCGGCGGAGTGGATGCCGAGCGCGGAACGCGTCTCGAAGGGCAGGAAGTCCAGCGCCAGGCGGCGGAAGATGTAGTCGACGATCGACTGCGCCATCCGCACGTCCGGGTCGTCCGTCATACCGGCCGGTTCGAAGCGCATGTTGGTGAACTTCGAGACGTACGTCTCCAGCGGCACGCCGTACTGGAGGCCGACCGAGACCGCGATCGAGAAGGCGTCCATCATGCCCGCGAGGGTGGAGCCCTGCTTGGACATCTTCAGGAAGACCTCGCCGAGACCGTCGTCCGGGTAGGAGTTGGCGGTCATGTAGCCCTCGGCGCCGCCGACCGTGAAGGACGTCGTGATGCCGGGACGGCCCTTGGGGAGGCGCTTGCGGACCGGGCGGTACTCGATGACCTTCTCGACCGTCTCGCGGATGGTCGCCTCGGCCTTCTCGGTGACCTCGGCCTTCTCCTTCTCCTTGGTCTTCGCGGAGAGGGGCTGACCGACCTTGCAGTTGTCGCGGTAGATGGCGAGCGCCTTGACGCCCATCTTCCAGGCCTCGAAGTAGATCTCCTCGACCTCCTCGACGGTCGCCGACTCCGGCATGTTGACCGTCTTGGACAGGGCGCCGGAGATCCAGGGCTGGATCGCGGCCATCATGCGGACGTGGCCCATCGCGGAGATGGAGCGCTCGCCCATGGCGCAGTCGAACACCTCGTAGTGCTCGTGCTTGAGGCCGGGGGCGTCGACGACATTGCCGTTCTCGGCGATGTGGGCGACGATCGCCTCGATCTGCTCCTCCTGGTAGCCCAGGCGACGCAGGGCCTGCGGGACGGTGCCGTTGACGATCTGCATCGAGCCGCCGCCGACCAGCTTCTTGAACTTGACCAGCGCGAGGTCGGGCTCAAGACCGGTGGTGTCACAGGACATCGCGAGACCGATGGTGCCGGTCGGGGCGATGACGGACGCCTGGGAGTTACGGAAACCGTTCTTCTCACCGAGACGCAGCACGTCCTGCCAGGCCTCCGTGGCGGCGGCCCAGATCGGCGTGTCCAGGTCGTCCATGCGGACGGCCTTGGTGTTCTCGTCGGCGTGCTGCTTCATGACGCGCAGGTGCGGCTGCGCGTTGCGGGCGTAGCCGTCGTACGCGCCGACGACCGCGGCGAGTTCGGCGGAGCGCTTGTACGACGTACCGGTCATCAGGGAGGTGATGGAGCCGGCGAGGGCGCGGCCGCCGTCGGAGTCGTAGGCGTGGCCGGTCGCCATCAGCAGGGCGCCGAGGTTGGCGTAGCCGATGCCGAGCTGGCGGAACGCGCGCGTGTTCTCGCCGATCTTCTGGGTCGGGAAGTCCGCGAAGCAGATGGAGATGTCCATCGCGGTGATGACGAGCTCGACGACCTTGGCGAAGCGCTCGACCTCGAACGACTGGTGGCCCTTGCCGTCGTCCTTCAGGAACTTCATGAGGTTCAGCGAGGCGAGGTTGCAGGACGTGTTGTCCAGGTGCATGTACTCGCTGCAGGGGTTCGAGCCGTTGATACGGCCGGACTCCGGGCAGGTGTGCCAGTGGTTGATGGTGTCGTCGTACTGGATGCCCGGGTCGGCACAGGCCCACGCGGCCTCGGCCATCTTGCGGAACAGCGCCTTGGCGTCGACCTCTTCGATGACCTCACCGGTCATGCGCGACGTCAGGCCGAACTTGCCGCCCGTCTCGACAGCCTTCATGAAGGTGTCGTTCACGCGGACCGAGTTGTTGGCGTTCTGGTACTGGACGGACGTGATGTCGTCGCCGCCCAGGTCCATGTCGAAGCCCGCGTCGCGCAGGGCGCGGATCTTCTCCTCCTCCTTCACCTTGGTCTCGATGAAGTCCTCGATGTCGGGGTGGTTGACGTCGAGGATGACCATCTTGGCGGCACGACGGGTGGCGCCACCGGACTTGATGGTGCCGGCGGAGGCGTCGGCACCGCGCATGAAGGAGACCGGACCGGAGGCGTTGCCGCCGGAGGACAGCAGCTCCTTGGAGGAGCGGATGCGGGAGAGGTTCAGGCCGGCGCCGGAGCCGCCCTTGAAGATCATGCCCTCTTCCTTGTACCAGTCGAGGATCGACTCCATGGAGTCGTCGACGGCCAGGATGAAGCAGGCGGAGACCTGCTGCGGCTGGGGCGTACCGACGTTGAACCAGACGGGGCTGTTGAAGCTGAAGATCTGGTGCAGGAGGGCGTACGCCAGCTCGTGCTCGAAGATCTCGGCGTCGGCGGGCGAGGAGAAGTACTTGTAGTCCTCACCGGCCTTCCGGTACGTCTTCACGATGCGGTCGATCAGCTGCTTGAGGCTGACCTCGCGCTGCGGGGTGCCGACGGCACCCCGGAAGTACTTGCTGGTGACGATGTTGACCGCGTTCACCGACCAGAAGCCGGGGAACTCGACGCCGCGCTGCTCGAAGTTGACCGAGCCGTCGCGCCAGTTGGTCATGACGACGTCACGACGCTCCCACTCGACCTCGTCGTACGGGTGTACGCCGGGCGTGGTGTGGATGCGCTCGATACGCAGGCCCTTGTTCGCTGCCGCCTTGGTGCCCTTGGCGCGGGAACTCCGTGCCGGACCGCTCGCCGTCTCTGTCATGCCGCCTCCCTGTACGGGCTAAAACGCCCTGAAGTGCCACGATGTTCCCGAGGCACGGTGTTCTGTCTGGTGTTGCGGACATTTCTCGCTGCCGCCCGCAACAGGTCTTGGATCGCCGCCGTCCGGCCGGATCCGGGGTCGCCGCCCGGTCTCCGGCCCGCCGATCAGTCGGCGGCGCGGGCGGGCACCGGGACCTGAGCAGTCCCTCCGGGCCCGCGAACGTCTTCCTGGCTCCCCTCGACGGCTTCGTCGCCGTCCAGAACCTCTCCGCGGTCGTCGTCGTCCGCGGCGGGGGGTCCTTGTTCCCTCAGTTCCGCGATCGCGGCCTCGAAGTCGTCGAGCGAGTCGAACGCCCGGTAGACGGAGGCGAATCGCAGATACGCGACGAGGTCGAGCTCTTGCAACGGGCCGAGTATGGCCAGCCCCACGTCATGGGTGGTCAGCTCGGCGCTTCCGGTGGCCCGCACCGCCTCCTCGACCCGCTGGCCGAGTTGAGCGAGCGCGTCCTCGGTGACAGGCCGTCCCTGGCATGCCTTGCGCACACCGTTGATGACCTTGGTACGACTGAAAGGCTCGGTGACTCCGGACCGCTTGACCACCATCAGCGAGCACGTCTCCACGGTCGTGAAACGACGGGAGCAGTCCGGACACTGACGGCGCCTGCGGATCGACGTGCCGTCATCCGTCGTACGACTGTCGACGACCCGGCTGTCGGGGTGCCTGCAGAAGGGGCAGTGCATGATCTCCCAACCCTCCTCACAGCAGACTCAATAGCCTCGCTGAGCCCCATGGGCCCCTCGAAGCAGCCCCAAGCATAGGCGATCGCCGCGCGCCTGGAGACCCGGGGGACCACAACTTCTGGGCTGCTGTAGCAATCCAAGCACTACATGTAGGGATTGGCTCCGCAAACACGCCGTACGCGCGTGTCGCGCGCGTATTGGCATGTGCCATACGGCCATACCGTCCGCCGAGGCCCGCGCCGCACAGGCGTATCGCTGCGGCACTTGCGGAGATACCGTGGGCACCGCACGGAGGCGAGGTGGCATTCCCGCAGAGATGGGGGCCGACGCCCGGCCGACGAGACACCGGGTGGCAGACTGGGGCGACAACCCGCAAGGTCGCCACCCGGCGGTGAAGAGTACAGCAATGGGCCCTTTTGTCCGGCAGGCGGCACGGTAGCCATACACCCAGACACATGATCGCGTCCGACGCTCCGCGATTTTTCACTCGAACGTGTGTTTGGCGCAACCTTTCGAAAGCAACTACCGTTGTCCAGCAGGGAGACCATCGAGAGGGGCCGACGTGACCACCACCGCTGACAGTGCCGCCATCACTGCCCAGGACCGCTCCCAGAGCCGACTCGAGCCGGTGCATGCAATGAACGAATCCGTGAATCCCGAGGGACACAAGCGTTCCCTACCGGGCCGACCTCCAGGCATCCGGGCGGACAGCTCGGGACTCACCGACCGACAGCGCCGGGTGATCGAGGTCATCAGGGACTCGGTGCAGCGGCGCGGCTACCCGCCGTCCATGCGAGAGATCGGCCAGGCGGTCGGCCTGTCCAGCACGTCCTCGGTCGCACACCAACTGATGGCCCTGGAGCGCAAGGGCTTCCTGCGCCGCGACCCGCACCGCCCGCGCGCGTACGAGGTGCGCGGCTCCGACCAGGGCACCTCCGCGCAGCCCACGGACACCACGGGCAAGCCAGCCGCGTCGTACGTCCCCTTGGTCGGCCGGATCGCCGCCGGTGGCCCGATCCTCGCCGAGGAATCCGTCGAGGACGTCTTCCCTCTCCCCCGTCAGCTCGTCGGCGACGGTGAGCTGTTCGTCCTGAAGGTCGTCGGCGACTCGATGATCGAGGCCGCGATCTGTGACGGCGACTGGGTCACCGTCCGCCGCCAGCCCGTCGCCGAGAACGGCGACATCGTCGCGGCGATGCTCGACGGCGAGGCCACCGTCAAGCGCTTCAAGCGCGAGGACGGCCATGTCTGGCTCCTCCCGCACAACTCCGCGTACGAGCCCATCCCGGGCGACGACGCGACCATCCTCGGCAAGGTGGTGGCGGTACTGCGGCGCGTCTGACCGCCGCGGCGGACCTCGCCGATCCGACTGGGCCCCGGAACCCCTGCGCCGGTTCCGGGGCCCAGCGCTGTCCGGGGCCCGGTGACAGGGCCAAGGGGGATCGTCGGTAGCCGAAGTCCCAAGACATTGTGTCTCCTTCCGGCGACTGTCAGAATAGCGTTCTCATGAAGGAGAATAC
>NZ_JBEYVC010000214.1:0-17531 GCF_040643855.1 Streptomyces sp. NPDC047072
GAAGTCGGGCATCGGCAAGCTGCGCCAGCGCCCCAACCTCGGTATCGACTACGTCTTCGGCGAGCCGTGGCCGGCCCTGAACAAGAAAACCTGGCAACGACCGCCCCTGCTCGCGCTCGGCGAGGAGCGTCCGCCCGGTCTCGATGCCCGACTCCTCGGTGTGGTCGCCGGGGATGACCCGGGCCTCGGACTCCAGGCCGTGGCGCCGCATCGCCGCGCGGTAGGCGCGCCGCCGTTCGGCCGAGCCGGGGCCGCGGCCGCCGTCGAGGTGCACGATCCGGCGGTGCCCCAGCTCGACCAGGTGGTCCATGGCCTGGCGTACGCCCTTGCCCTCGGCGGAGTGCACGAAGTCCACGTGGGCGTGCGGGACGCGGCGGCTGACCGACACGGCGACCGTGCGGCGCCCCAGTTCGTCGAGGAAGACGGTCTCCGCGAAGGAGCCGAGCACGATCACGGCCTCGCAGCGGTGGGCCAGCAGCGCCTCCGCGACCTTCTCCTCGCTGCGGCCGCGCGTCGCGCCGGACAGCAGGACCTCGTACCCGAGCCGCTCCGCCTCCGGGTAGATGCCCTCGATCAGGTCGGTGTGGAAGGTCTGGTGGACGGTGAACATCACGCCGAGCGTGCGGCTGCGGCCGCGGGCTAGCAGCCGGGCCGCGCTGTCCGGGCGGTAGCCGATCTCGTCGGCGACCCGCAGCACCCGCTCGCGGGTCTCCCGGCTCGCACCGGGCTGGTTGCGGAACACGATCGACACCAGCGCACGGGACACGCCCGCCCTGTCGGCCACGTCGGCCATCGTCGGCCGCTGCCTGCCCGCTGCATCCACCTGTGCACCACCCTTCGCCGGAGCCAACCCTAGGGCAGCCGCGAAACGCCACCGCGGGAAGGTATTGACATGACATTTGGACAGGGTCCATCGTACTGCCACTAGCGCGCGCTAGTAGAGCGCGACAGGCAAGAGCCTCTCCCCGAAGGACACCGCATGGCAACGGCGCCAACCACCCCGCTCCGCACCACCGTGGGCAACCTCTGCCTGGGCTCGGCACCCGACTCGTGGGGGATCTGGTTCCCCGAGGACGCCCGGCAGGTGCCGTACACCCGCTTCCTCGACGAGCTGGCGCAGGCCGGCTACCGGTGGCTGGAGCTCGGTCCCTACGGCTACCTCCCCACCGATCCGCGGCGCCTCAAGGAGGAGCTGGACGCGCGCGGACTGCAGGTCTCCGGCGGTACCGCCTTCGGCGCGCTGCACCGGCCCGAGGCCTGGGACGAGATGCTCGCCCATGTCCGGCAGGTCGCCGCGCTGACGCAGGCCGCGGGCGCCCACCACCTGGTGCTGATCCCGCCCATGTACCGGGACGAGAGGACCGGGGCGTTCACCGAGCCGCCCGAGCTGACCGCCGAGCAGTGGGCGGGCTTCGGGAAGGCCGCCGACCGGCTGGGCGCGCTGCTGCTCGACGAGTACGACGTGCGTCTCGTGATCCATCCGCACGCCGACAGCCACCTCCAGACCCAGCCGGAGATCGAGCGGCTGCTCGACGAGTCGGACTCCCGGTACACCAACCTGTGCCTGGACACCGGGCACGTGGCCTACGGCGGCGGCGACAACCTCGACCTGATCCGCCGGTTCGGCGAGCGGGTCGGATACGTGCACATCAAGCAGATGGACCCCGCCGTGCTGGCCCAAGTCGCCGCCGAGGACCTCTCGTTCGGGGAGGCGGTCAAGCGCGGTGTGTGCGTCTCACCGCCCGCCGGGGTGCCGGATCCGGCCGACGTGGTCGCCGAACTGGCCCGACTGGACGCCGAGTTGTTCGTGATCGTCGAGCAGGACCTGTACCCGTGCGCGCCCGAGGTGCCGCTCCCCATCGCCGTACGCACCCGGGAGCACCTGGCCGGTCACGGCCTGGCGGGTACCCGGCGTCCGACTCTCGACCGGTAGGAGGCGCCCATGGATGTCACGACCCTCACGCCCACCACCGACGACGCCCCGCCCGCCGTCTCACGACGGCTGCGGGTCATCACCGTCATCGCCACCTTCGGCGGGCTGCTCTTCGGCTACGACACCGGTGTCATCAACGGCGCGCTGCCGTACATGACCGACGACCTCGGGCTGACCGCGGTCACCGAGGGCATGGTCACCAGCTCGCTGCTCCTCGGGGCGGCCCTGGGCGCGGTCGCCGGTGGCCGGCTGTCCGACGCGCGCGGCAGGCGCCGTACGATCCTCGTCCTCGCGGTGCTGTTCTTCGTCGGCGCGCTGGGGTGCACGCTCGCGCCGACCACCGCGGTGATGGTGGTGGCGCGGTTCGTCCTCGGTCTCGCGGTCGGCGGTGCCTCGGTGACCGTGCCCGTGTACCTCGCCGAGGTCTCGCCCGCCGAGCGGCGCGGTGCGCTCGTCACCCGCAACGAACTGATGATCGTCAGCGGGCAGTTGCTCGCCTTCACCTCCAACGCGGCCATCGCGCGGGTGGGCGGTGAGTCCGGCGGGGTCTGGCGCTGGATGCTGGTGATCGCCACGATCCCGGCCGTGGTGCTGTGGTTCGGCATGCTGGTCATGCCGGAGAGCCCGCGCTGGCTGGCCTCGCAGACCCGCTTCTCCGAAGCCCTGGAGGTCCTGAAGCAGGTGCGTTCGCGGCAGCGGGCCGAGGCGGAACTCGCCGAGGTGTCCGCGCTCGCGGTCAGGGAGGAGCAGGAGAAGCTCGGCAGCTGGCGGGACATGAGGTCCACGCCGTGGCTCCGCAAGCTGATGTTCGTCGGGTTCGGCATCGCGATCGTGCAGCAGATCACCGGCGTCAACACGATCATGTACTACGGCACCCAGATCCTGGAGGACGCCGGCTTCACCTCGGACACCGCGCTCACGGCGAACATCGCCAACGGCGTGATCTCGGTCCTCGCCACGTTCGTCGGCATCTGGCTGCTGGGCCGGCTGCCGCGCCGGCCGATGCTGATGGCCGGTCAGATCGGCACCACGGCGGCCCTGTTGCTGATCGGTGTCTTTTCACTGGTGCTGTCCGCCGGCGACGCCCGCGCCTACGCGGTGCTCGCCATGACGGTCACCTTCCTCGCCTTCCAGCAGGGCGCGATCTCGCCGGTGACCTGGCTGATGCTGTCGGAGATCTTCCCGATGCGGATGCGCGGCTTCGGGATGGGCGTGGCCGCGGTGGTGCTGTGGCTGACCAACTTCGTGATCGGGCTGGTCTTCCCGTCGCTGGTCTCCGGCATCGGCGTCTCCAGCACCTTCTTCCTGTTCGTGGTGGCGGGTGTCTTCTCCCTCACCTTCGTGAAGCTCTACGTCCCCGAGACGAAGGGCCGCACCCTCGAAACCCTCGAAGCCGAACTCCGGGCGCGCTTCTCCTAGTTAGGAACGGACCATGACCGTACGTGTAGGGGTGATCGGGGCCGGCTGGATCGGCACCGAACACATCCGCCGCCTCACCCACACCGTAACCGGGGCCCGGGTCACCGCCGTCACCGACATCGACGCGGACCGCGCCGCCGAGGCGGCCGCCCCGGTCGGCGCCCGGGTGCTGCCCGACGGCGCCGCGGTGGTCGCGGCCGACGACGTGGACGCCGTCCTCGTGACCTCCTGGGGCCCGACCCACGCCGAGCACGTGCTCAACGCGATAGCCGCCGGGAAGCCGGTGTTCTGCGAGAAGCCGCTGGCCACCACCGCCGAGGACTGCCTGAGGATCACCGAGGCCGAGCAGGCCCACGGCCGCCGGCTGGTCCAGGTCGGCTTCATGCGCCGCTACGACGCCGGGTACCGGCAGCTGAAGGAGGTCATCGACGCGGGCCGGATCGGCGCGCCGCTGATCGTGCACTGCGCGCATCGCAACCCGACGGTCCCGGAGTCGTACACCTCCGCAATGGCCGCCCTGGACACGGCCGTTCACGAGGTGGACGTGCTGCGCTGGCTGCTCGACGACGAGATCGTCTCCACCCAGGTGGTCACCCCGCGCGCCACGAGCAAGCGGTTCGCGCACCTCAAGGACCCGCAGATCATGCTCTTCGAGACGGCGAAGGGCGTCCGGATCGACCTGGAGGTCTTCGTCAACTGCCAGTACGGCTACGACATCCAGTGCGAGGCGGTCGGCGAGGAGGGCCTGGTCCGACTGCCCGACCCGGCCGCGGTCGCCGTCCGCACCGGCGCCCGGCACAGCACCGAGGTGCTGACCGACTGGGTGGGCCGGTTCCGGGACGCCTTCGACACGGAGTTCCGGGAGTGGATCGCGGGCCTCGCCGCCGGTCAGGCGCCCACCGGGCCCTCCGCCTGGGACGGTTACGCCGCCACCGTCATCACCGCCGCGACCGTCGAGGCCCTGGAGACGGGCCGCGTCGTCGCCACCGACCTCAAGCCCCGTCCCGCCTTCTACGGAGGTGCCGCGTGAAGATCGCCCTCGACCCGTACATGTTCCGCGCCCTGTCCCTCGACGACATGGTGCGCACGGTGGCCGAACTCGGCTACCAGTACATCGAGTTGTCGCCGCGCGACGACTTCATGCCGTTCTTCCTGCACCCACGGGCGGACGACGAGCGGATCACCGAGCTCAAGAACTCCCTGCGCACCCACGGCGTCCGGCTCTCCTCCGTGCTGCCGCTGTACAAGTGGTCCTCGCCCGACGAGACCGAGCGGCAGGCGGCCGTCCGCTACTGGAAGCGCATGATAGAGATCACCGCCGACCTCGAATGCCCCCTGATGAACAGCGAGTTCAACGGCCGCCCCGAGCGGGCCGCCGAGAGCGAGGCCGCGTTCTGGCGCTCGCTGGAGGAGCTGCTCCCGCTGTTCGAGCGCGAAGGCATCGCCCTGAACCTGGAGGCCCACCCCGACGACTTCTGCGAGGAGAACGCTCCCGCCGTCGACCTGGTCCGGGCGATCGACAAGCCCTGGGTGAACTACCTGTACTGCGCCCCGCACAGCTTCCACCTCTCCGGTGCATCGGAGGTCGGGGCGGACATCGCCAAGATGATGCGCTACGCCGGTGACAAGCTCCGGCATGTGCACATCGCGGACTCCTTCAACCACAAGGGCTCCAGCGGACTGCGCTACATCCTCAACCCGCCCGGCACCCCGGCCCGTATCCACCAGCACCTCGACATCGGCCAGGGCGAGGTCGACTGGGACGCCTTCTTCGGCACCCTGCGCGAGCTGGACTTCGACGGCGTGGCCACGGCGTGCGTCTTCGCGTGGGAGGAACGGGCCAGGGAATCCTCGGCGTTCATGCTGGACCGGATCACCAAGGAGCTGGGGGCGTAACGCACGAGGTCGGATCCATGCTGTGGACGGCTGCACCATCCAGAGCATGGATGCCGGGTTATACGGGATTCGGATCACGCGCAGGATGGCGGGCGGTCGGCGGACGGCCCATAGTCGTGGCTACCCGCACGCCGCTGTCCGGACAGCCGCCGTCGTGCGGCCGTCCCCGGCATGCCGTGCGCCCCTCGGTGCCCGCCGGCATGTCCACTCCGCTCTCCGTGCCCTGGAGTCGTGATGCCCGGTTCCGTTCCGCCGTCGTCCACCGCCGCGGTCGACGACACTGCCCAGTCGCCCGTCCCCGCCTCCGGCCCGGCCCATGCGCTGCGGGTGACCTTGCTGATGGCGGGCAGTTGTCTGCCGATCCTGGGGGCGGTGCTCATCGCCCCCGTCCTGCCGAAGATGCAGGACCACTTCGCCTCCGTGCCCGGGGCGAAGGCGCTCGTGCCGCTGGCGTTGACCGTGCCGGCGCTGGCGCTCGCGTTGCTCGCGCCGTTCGCCGGGGTGATCGTGGACCGGCTCGGCCGCAAGCGGCTGCTGGTCGTGGCGACGCTGTTGTACGCGGTGTTCGGCACCGCGCCGTTGTGGTTGTCGTCGCTGGGCGCGATCATCGCGAGCCGGGCGCTGGTGGGGGTCGCCGAGGCCGCGATCATGACCTGCTGCACCACGCTGATCGGTGACTACTACTCCGGGCAACGGCGGGTGAAGTACCTCGCGTTGCAGACAATGTGTGCCTCCGCGTCGGCCACGGTGTTCTTCGCGGTCGGGGGTGCGGTGGGCTCCGCCGGGTGGCGGGTGCCGTTCTTCGTGTACGCCGTGAGTCTGGTCCTCGCTCCGCTGATGGCCACGGCGCTGCCGAGCCCGGCGGCCCGTGCGGCGACGGTCCGTGCCCGACGCCCTTTTCCCTGGCGGCAGTTGAGTGGGATCTGTGCGCTGACCTCCTTCGGGGCGATGGTGTTCTACACCGTGCCCGTCGAGATGGCGTATCTGCTCGACGACCTCGGGGTGGAGAGTTCGGGGGTGATCGGGCTGGCGACGGCGGTGGCGAGTGCGGCGACGGTGTGCGGGGCGGTCCTCTTCGCCCGTCTCAAGCGCGCCCCGGACCCGATGCTGCCCGGCGTTCTCGCTGTGTGCGCGGTGGGGTTCGGGGTGATGTTCCTCGCCGGGAACGCGGGGGTGCTGGTGGTGGGGGCGGTGGTCAACTGCGTTGGTACGGGGGTGTTGTTGCCTGCGTTGTTGACCAGTGCGATGTCTCGGCTGGCCTTTGAGGACCGTGGTCGCGGGACGGGGCTGTGGATGGCCGCGTTCTTCGGTGGGGAGTTTGTCTGTCCGCTGGTGTTGCTCGGTGGGGAGGCTGTTGTGGGGAGTCTTGCGGGGGCTGTGGGGGTGTTGGGGGTCTGTTCG
Source organism: Streptomyces sp. NPDC047072 (assembly GCF_040643855.1). NCBI lineage: Bacteria > Bacillati > Actinomycetota > Actinomycetes > Kitasatosporales > Streptomycetaceae > Streptomyces > Streptomyces sp. NPDC047072. The sequence goes on from NZ_JBEYVC010000214.1 coordinate 6,650, forward strand.
GGGCTGGTTGGATTTTGGCTGCTGGTCCGTCGTGGCTGGTCACGCCCACGCGGCGGTAGCCGCACATTCGACACAGCTCCGCGCCCCTTTAGGGAGTTGCAGTGAGCGTGGCTCCTACCTGTGCTGCCTTTTGTCTTAGCCAGATGTGGGCCGCGTCCTGCGTGTGTACCGGGTGCCACCACATTGCCTCCTGCACGGGTACGGCCTCGAAGGGGCACGGGAGGACTCGTACCGCTGCTGAGCGCACCGCCCTTCTCGCCAGGCGCTCCTGGATCATCGCCACGCGTCTCGTGCCCTCGACCATGTGCGGCAGGAGCTGGAAGGTCTGTACGGAGACCTCCACGCGGGGGCTGATGCCCAGCATGCTGAGCTGGCGGGCGGCCGGGGCGTCGTAGGGGCGCTGGTAGACCGCCCAGGGCAGGTGCGCGAGGTGGTCGAGGGTGAGGTCGTCGCCCACTTCCGGGTTGTCGTCGGCGATCATGCACAGCCAGCGGTCCTGGTGCAGGTCGACCGCGGGGAATCCGTCGATGATGCCGTGCGGCAGGAGCAGGCCGTCGATGGTGCTCAGCACCGTCGCGGTGTTCTCCTCGACCGACGGCGGGGTGTGCCGGAACGTGAGGCGGATGCCGGGGGCCTCGTGGTGGAGGGCGCGGGCCAGCGGGGCGCCGAAGACGGCCGCGCCGTAGTCGGAGGCGAGCAGCGTGAACTCGCGGGTCTCCACGGCCGGATCGAAGTCGGCCTGGCTGGAGAAGACCCGTTCCAGCAGGTCGCAGGCGGTGGCGCTGCGGTCGCGCAGGGCCACGCCGAGCGGGGTCAGCTCGTAGGTGTTGCCGGTACGGGCCAGCAGGTCGTCGTCGAAGTGGCGGCGCAGCCGGGACAGGGCCGCGCTCATGGCGGGCTGGCTCAGCCCCACCCGCTCGCCCGCCCGGGTGACGTTGCGCTCCTCCAGCAGCGCGCGCAGGGCGAGCACGAGATTGAGGTCGAGTCGGGACAGGTTCACCGGGCACCACCTGGCAGGTCAGAGGTATCCATCGGATGGATTCGCCACATCCACAGGATCTATTTCCGTGATCGGTCGACGAGGGCCACAGTAGACCGCAACCCAGCGGGAGGAAATCTCATGGCAACGCATCGGCAACCTGCCGGCCCGTTCGCGCTCGGCACGTTCTCCGCTCCGGAGGGGCCGCGCTTCCCGGGCCTGCTGGCCGAGGACCGGGTGCTCGACCTGAGCGGGACCTTGGCCGGGGCGCCGAGCGACCTTCGGGCCGTCCTGGACCGGTGGGAGGAGTACCTGCCCGTCCTGCACTCGCTGGCGGACGATCCCCATCTCGACCGGCACCCGTTGGACGGGCTGCGGGTGCACGCGCCCGTCGAGCCGCGCCAGGTCTTCCAGTCCGGCGCCAACTACCGGCAGCACGTGATCGATCTGGAGGTCGCGCACCGCTCCCCCGACGACCCGCGCACGGTCGAGGAGGCGCGGGCGGAGATCGCCGCCGTCATGGACCGGCGGGCGGCGGAGGATCTGCCGTACGTGTTCATCGGGCTGCCGAGCGCGATCACCGGTCCCTACGACGATGTCGTCCTCCCTTCCTGGGCCGAACAGCCGGACTGGGAGCTGGAGTTGGCCGTGGTGATCGGCAGGCCCGCCCAGGGGGTGCCGGTCGAGGAGGCTTTGGAGTACGTCGCCGGGTACACGATCGCCAATGACCTCACCGACCGGGCCGGCGTGTTCCGGCGGGACATGAAGGCCATTGGGACCGACTGGCTGCGCAGCAAGAACGCGCCGGGCTTCACCCCGCTCGGACCGTGGATCGTGCCCGCCGGTTCGATCGCCGACCCGGGCGATCTGCGGGTCACGCTTCGGCTCAACGGCGAGACCATGCAGGACGAGTCGACCAAGGACATGCTCTTCGGGGTCGCCCGGCTGGTGTCGTACATCTCGCAGACCGCCCAACTGCTGCCCGGGGACCTGGTGTTGACGGGCAGCCCGGCCGGCAACGGCATCCACTGGGGGCGGCTGCTGCGGGACGGCGACGTGATGGAGGGCTCCATCACCGGGCTCGGTGTGCAGCGCACCCGCTGTGTCGGGGAGGCGGTGTGAACCGCGACGACCCCGAGGGCGCGATCGCCGAGGCCGCCAAGGCGTGCTCCAACTGGGGGCGTTGGGGCGAGGACGACGTGCTCGGCACCCTGAACTTCCTCGACGAGGCCAAACGGCGCGAGGGCGCTGCGCTGGTCCGGCGGGGTGTGAGCTTCTCGCTCTCCCAACGGTTCGACATGAACGGGCCGCAGAAGGGCTGGCGGCGGCGCACCAACCCGGTGCACACCATGCTGGACACCGGCACCGACGCGGCCCTCGGCAACCAGGGCTTTCCGCACGGCATCGGCGGCGCCGACGACGTGATCGCGATGCCGCTCCAGTGCTCGACGCAGTGGGACGGACTCGGGCACATCTTCGACCACGGCAGGGCGTGGAACGGGCGGGACGCGGCGCGCACGGTCACCTCCGACGGCGACCTCGTCACCGGCATCGAGCACATGGCGCCGTATGTCGCCGGGCGCGGGGTGCTGCTGGACGTCGGTCAAGTCGTCGGCGTGGGCGGCGAGTTGCCCGACGGATTCGCCGTCACCGAGGACCATCTGACCGCGACCGCCGAGGCCCACGGCGTGACCGTCGGGCGCGGTGACCTCGTCCTCGTACGGACGGGGCAGCTCGCCCGGGCCCGGCGGGACGGCTGGGGCGACTACGCGGGCGGTCCCGCACCCGGGCTGTCCTTCACCACCGCCGGCTGGCTGCACGGCAGCGAGATCGCCGCGATCGCCACCGACACCTGGGGCTTCGAGGTCCGGCCGAACGAGTTCGAGCACGCCTTCCAGCCGCTGCACCAGGTCGCCATCCCCCACATCGGCCTGCTGATCGGCGAGATGTGGGACCTCGACGCACTCGCCGCAGACTGCGCCGAGGACGGCGTGTACGAGTTCTGGCTGACGGCGGCACCGCTGCCGATCACGGGGGCGGTGGGGTCCCCGGTCAACCCCATCGCCGTGAAGTAGAAGCAGAAGTAGAGGACCCCGACATGTCCGACCGCACCGAACGCTCCGTCCTCGTCATCGGCGGCGGCACCTCCGGCAACGCCCTCACCGTCCTGCTGCGCCGCGCCGACGTCGCCGTCGACCTCGTCGAGGCGAGCCCCGACTGGCGCTCCGCCGCCGGCTCCGGCATCACCCTCCAGGGCAACGCCCTGCGCGTCCTGCGCGAGGTCGGCGTCCTCGACGCGATCGAGAAGGACGGCTACCCCGCCGAGGGCGTCGCCATCCTCGCCCCCGACGGCACCGTCCTCGCCGCCCACGACGAGCTGCGCACCGGCGGCGACGACCTGCCCGCCCACATCGGCATGCGGCGCCCGAGGCTCCAGCAGCTCCTCATCGAGCGGGTCCGGGCCTCCGGCGCCGACCTCCGCCTCGGCACCACGGCCACCGCCTTCGCCCAGGACGGCGAGGGCGTGGACGTCACCTTCTCGGACGGCTCGACCCGCCGCTACGACCTCGTCGTCGGCGCCGACGGGCTGCACTCCGCCACCCGCCGCATGATCGGCGTCACCGACCGGCCCGAGCCCACCGGCATGGGCATCTGGCGCGCCCCCGCGCCCCGCCCGGCCGGCGTCACCCGCACCGAGATGATCTACGGCGGCCCGTGCTTCATCGCCGGGTACTGCCCGACCAGCGAGGACACGGTCTACACGTATCTCGTCGAACCGGCCCGCGACCGGGCCTCGCTCGATCCCGCCTCGTACGCCGACGAGATGCGCCGGCTCAGCGGGGCCTACGGCGGGGTGTGGCCGCAGTTGCGAGCCGCGTTCACCGACGCGGGAGCCGTCAACTACGCCTGTTTCGACCGGCACTTGGTGGAGGGCCCCTGGCACCGCGGCCGCGTCGTGCTCGTCGGCGACGCCGCCCACGCCTGTCCGCCGACCTTCGCGCAGGGCGCCGCGATGTCCCTGGAGGACGTCCAGGTGCTCGCCGAACTGCTGACCGGCGGCGCCGACTGGGACGACCGGCTGCTCACCGCCTATCAGGCCCGCCGGATCCCCCGGGTGCGCATGGTCGTCGACGCGTCCGTGCAGCTGGGCCGGTGGCTGCTGGAGGGGAGACGCGACGCGGACGTGCCGGGGCTGATGCACCGCACCCTGAGCGCGCTGAGGGAACTGCCGTGACCGAAGCCGCCCCCACCGTCGACATCCACGCCCATCTGCTGCTGCCCGAGGTCGAGGAAGCCGTGGCCGGTCACCCGGGGCTCGCCGAGGCCCGTGCCCTCGACGCCCGTCGCAACGGTCCGGCCGCCCTGAAGGTGAACGGCCCCATGGTCGGCGCGCGCGTGCCGAGGCTCACGGACGCGGCCGTGCGGCTGGCTGCCATGGACGAACAGGGCGTGGACGTCCAGCTGGTCAGTCCGTCCCCGTCGCACTACCACTACTGGGCGGAGCCCGAACTGGCCGCCAGACTCTGCCGGTTGGCGAACGAGACGACCGCGGCACACTGCGCCAAGGCGCCCGACCGGCTCCACGGACTGGGCCTGGTCCCACTCCAACACCCAGCCCTCACCGTCGAGTTGCTCGACCATGCCCTGCAACAGGGCCTGAAGGGCGTGGAGATCTCCTCCCACGCGCCCGGACACGAGCTGTCGGACCCCGCTTACGAGCCTCTCTGGTCACGGGCCGAGGAGACCGGCGCCCTGCTCTTCCTGCACCCCTTCGGCTGCACCCTCGACCAGCGGCTGGACCGCTGGTATCTCTCCAACACCGTCGGCCAGCCCACCGAGAACGCCGTGGCGCTCTCCCATCTGATCTTCTCCGGCGTCCTGGACCGGCACCCGGCGCTGAGGGTGATCGCCGCGCACGGGGGCGGCTATCTCCCCACCCACCTCGGCCGCTCCGACCACGCCTGGCGGGTCCGGCCCGACGCCCGGGAGTGCGCGCACGAACCCAGCAGCTACCTGGGCCGGCTGTACTTCGACTCCCTGGTCCATGACCCGCTCGCACTGCGGGAGTTGGTCCGGGTCACGGGCGCCGGCCGGGTGCTGCTCGGCTCCGACTTCCCCTTCGACATGGGCACCGAGGACCCGCTCGGCTCCCTGCGCGCCGCGGGCCTGTCCGATGCCGACTTCCACGCCGTGCGCGGGGCGAACGCCGCCGCGCTGCTCGACCTCGCCTGAGGAGGACCCCCATGGACCACCGCCCGCTCACCCATCTCCGCCACGTCGACCTCGCCGTCCCCGACTACGACCGGCAGCTCGACTTCTACGCCGGCGTCTGGGGCCTGACCAAGGTCGCCGAGGACTCCGGGATCTCCTTCCTCGCCGCTGAGGGCTCGCCCGAGCAGTACGTCGTACGGCTGCGCAAGGCCGACGAGAAGCGGCTCGACCTGGTCTCCTACGGTGCCGCCTCGGCCGAGGACGTGGACGCCCTCGCCGAGCGACTCCTCGCCGGTGGCGTCCAGTTGCTGTCCCGGCCCGCCAAGGTCGAGACCCCCGGCGGTGGTTACGGCTTCCGGTTCTTCGACATCGACGGACGCACCGTCGAGGTCTCGGCCGACGTCGAGGTGCGCCGGCACCGGAGGATCGAGGAGAAGGAGGCCATCCCGGTCAAGCTCTCGCACGTCGTCCTCAACTCCCCCGACCTGGACGCGACCCGCTCCTGGTACGAGACCCACCTCGGCTTCCGGCACTCCGACACGCTGAGTTCGCCGTACGTCGGCGATGTCATGCACTTCATGCGGATCAGCAACCAGCACCACTCGATGGCGATCGCCAAGGGTCCGCACACCTCGCTGCACCACGTCTCCTTCGAGATGCGCGGTATCGACGAGTACATGCGCGGGTCCGGGCGGGTGATGCGGGCCGGGTTCACGAAGGTCTGGGGGCCGGGCCGGCACCTGGCGGGCGACAACACCTTCACCTACTTCCTCGATCCGCACGGCAACACGGTCGAGTACACGACCGAGTTGGAGCTTCTCGACGAGGACACCTGGCATCCGCACGTCTACGACTTCTCCCGGCCGGAGGTCACCGACCAGTGGGGCACGGCCAATCCGATGAACGAACTGGTCGCCAAGGAGTCCTTCAACGACGTCGACCGCGGTGTGTTCGTCGCCCCGCCGGTCTGACCCACCCTCGACGGCAGGAGCCTCTCATGCGTTTGGCCACCTACGAGTACCGCGACCGTCGCCGCGTGGCCGTCGTCGACGAGGACGGCACGCTACGGCCCCTGCCCGGTGTCTCCTCGCTGACCGGTCTGCTCGCCGAGGGCGGCGGGCTCTCCGAACTGCTGGACAGCGGCGACGACGTCCCGGCCGGGCCGCATGTCTCCGAGGTCCGGCTCCTGGCACCGCTCCAGCCGCCCACCGTACGGGACTTCGTGACCTTCGAGGAGCATGTCGAGGGCGTACGGCGGTCCGTGGACGGGGCCGCCGGGGTACCGGAGCAGTGGTACGCGGCTCCGACGTTCTACTTCACCAACCCCTATGCGGTGTACGGGCCTTGTGACGAGATCCCGATGCCCCCGGGGTCGTCCGTGCTCGACTTCGAGCTGGAGGTGGCCGCCGTGATCGGCAAGGAGGGCCGGGACCTCACTCCGGAGCGGGCGCGGGAGCACATCGTCGGGTACACGATCCTCAACGACTGGTCCGCCCGGGATCTCCAGTCCGCCGAGATGCGGGTGGGTCTCGGCCCGTGCAAGGGCAAGGACACGGCCACCACGCTGGGGCCGTACCTGGTCACCGCGGACGAGCTGGAGCCGCGTCGGGACGCCGACGGCTTCCTGCGGCTGGGGCTCACCGCCGCGGTCAACGGCGAGGTGGTCGGCAAGGACCTGCTCTCCAACATGAGCTGGACCTTCGAGGAGATGGTCGCCTACGCCTCCCGCGGCACCTGGGTCCGCCCCGGCGACGTCCTCGGCTCGGGGACCTGCGGCAACGGCGGCTGTCTCGCCGAGCTGTGGGGCGTACGGGGCGAGCGGGACCCCGCACCGCTCGGGCCCGGCGACACGGTGACGCTCACGGTGGAGGGTCTCGGCAGCGTGTCCAACACGGTGGTGGCCGGCCCCGAGCCCCTACCGGTACCGGCCGCACGGCGGCGCCCACGGAACCGGCCGTGACGGGGCCGGCGCTCTCCGTCGCCGCCGGTCGCCGGGCCGTACGGAGCGGACCGAGGGCGGGTGACCTGGTGGATCGTGCTTGATTGCGGCGGGCCGGGTCGGCACTCGGGCGGGGGGCTGCATACCGTATGAGGAGATCACCCCCTGCCCGGGAGCCCCCATGACCGGTAGCCGCCGCATCAGACCCGCCGAGGGCTTCGACACCGTCGAGCCGCCGAGCGTCGCCGAGCTGGTCGCCGGCGTGGTGTCCGTGACCCTGCTGGTGGAGTTCCTGGGCGTGCTGTCCGGGTCCGAGGTGTGGCTGCTCGGGCTCCTGGTGTTCCTGCCGGGCGCGGCCTCCGCGCTGTGCACCGTGCGGCAGACGGCGTTCGTCGCCGCGTGGACCGTGCTCGTCGTCACCGCGACCGCGGTGGTGCGTGGCAGCGGCAACGGGCACGTGCTCGACCGGGTGTTCCTGGTGCTGTTCACCGTCGCGCTGGGCGCCTCCGCCGTCTACGCCTGCCACCGGCGGATCCGGCGCGAGCACGAGATGCTGCGGCTGCGCTCCACCGCCGCCGCCATGCAGCGGCACATCCTGCACCCGCTGCCGCTGCTCACCGACGACGTGCTGGTCAACGGCGTCTACGAGCCGCTCCAGGAGGACCGGCTGGTCGGCGGCGACATCTACGACGTCGTCGACTCGCCGTTCGGCACGCGTGTGCTCATCGGCGACGTGCAGGGCAAGGGCCTGGCCGCGGTCGGCGCCGCCTTCGCCGTGATCGGCGCCTTCCGCGAGGCGGCCCACCGGGAGCCCACGCTCACCGCGCTGGTCGACGCCCTGGATGCGGCCGTCGTACGGCACAACTCCTATGCCACGCACACCGGTGACGACGAGCGCTTCGTCACCGCGCTGGTCCTCGGAGTGGACCGGGACGACGAGGTGCAGGCCGTCAACTGCGGGCATGTGCTGCCCCATCTCCTGCACAAGGGGACCGTGTCCACGCCCGAGTTGGAGGCCGGTGTCCCGCTGGGTCTCGCGGAGCTGGCGCAGGAACCCACGACGGTGGGCTGGTTCGCGTTCCCGGAGGGCGCCACGCTCGTCCTTAGCACCGACGGACTCACCGAGACCCGGGCCGCCGACGGCACGTTCTACCCGGTCGACGAACGGCTGTCCCAGCACGTCGGCGTCTCCCCCACGGCCCTGCCGCAGACCCTGTTCGAGGACGCCCGCGCCTTCGCCGGCCGCGGTGGCCGCCACGACGACGTGGCCGTTCTGACCGTCCGGCGCTCACCACGACGATGACAAAGAGTGCACGGCTTCGGCGAAATGTGTGTCAGAAGTGAAAGCGAAGTGCTAGACATCGAGTCGTTGCGATCTGAACAACTGCCCGTGACCGCTCCGTACTGGAGAGTGCCGGGCTCGCGTCGGACGCGTGGCGAAACCGCATCGATAGGACGACCGTGTCGAACACCTCACCCCCCGCTCGCCGAAGGTTCGGTGCCCGCAACTGGCGCGTGGCACAGAAGCTCCAGGCCATCCTGCTGATCCCGGTGCTCGTCGCCCTCGTCCTCGGCGGCGTACGGGTGAAACGTTCCGTCGACACCTGGCAGGCCGCCGACGACGCGGTCCGGGTGGCCGAACTGGTGCAGGCCGCCAACAAGTACGCGAGCGACGCCATCAACGAACGCGACGTCTCCGTCATCCCGTTGGTCAAGGGCGACCGCGACTCCGCCGTCGTGACCAAGGCCCGGGCGATCACCGACGAGGACGCGAAGAGGTTCGAGGAGGCCGTCGCCCGCATGCCGAAGACGGCCAGTCTGGAGCGCCGGGTCGACCTCGTCCGCGCGGGCGAGAAACAGCTCGCCGCCGTGCGCGCCAACGCCTTCACCGCCAAACTGACCGGCGTGCAGACCGAGGAGAGCTATCACGCGGTCCAGCACCCCCTGATGGAGATCTCCAACGAGCTGGGCTTCGGCAGCAGCAACCAGGCGAGCTTCGGCCGCTCCCTGTACGCCCTCTCGCTCACCCAGGCCGCCGAGTCGCTGATCCGGGCCATCGGCACCCACCACCTGGTCGAGGACCGCGGCAAGCTCTCCGAGGGCGAACTCCAGGCCCAGCTCGCCTCGTTCAGCTCCTACGTCTACCTCGAACAGGTCGCGCTCCAGGAGTACGCCGGCGCCGGCACCGACGCGGACATGGCCCGGCTGCGCAAGGCGCTGTCCGACGCCGCGGAGAAGGGACAGCGGCAGGTCCAGGAGGCCGAGGCGAAGGCGGAGGCGGCCGGGAAGACGTACGCCGCCCCGCCCGCCCTGGACGCGATGACGAGCGCGATCGCCTCGGGCGCGACGGCCGCCCAGCTCGCCGACCGGGGGATCACGCCGGAGACCTTCTTCGCGGCCTCCACCCTCAGCTTCGACGCCTATCGCGGCGAGGAGGTCTACCTCACCGACACCGCGCTGGCCGACGCCCACGACATCGCCGACAGCGCCCGCCGGGACGCGATCGTCAACGCGGCCGTGGTCGTGCTCGCCGTCCTGGTCGCCTTCCTGCTGGCCGCCTGGGTGGCCCGCACGATGAGCACGAGCATGCGCCGGCTCAGCGCCTCGGCCCTGGAGATCGCCGGGCAGCGGCTGCCGGCCCGGCTGACCCAGCTGACCCGTGCCGTGCCCGGCCGGGTCGAGGGCGATGTCGAGCCCATCCCGATCACCAGCACCGACGAGATCGGCGAGGTCGCCCGCGCCTTCGACCACGTGCACCGCGAGGCCGTCCGGCTCGCCGCCGAACAGGCCCTGCTGCGGGCCAACATCAACACGATCTTCGGCAACCTGGCCCGCCGCAACCAGTCCCTGATCGAGCGTCAGCTCGGGATGATCACCGAGCTGGAGGGCAAGGAGGCCGACCCCGACCAGCTGGAGAACCTCTTCCGGCTGGACCACCTCGCCACCCGCGTGCGGCGCAACGGCGAGAACCTCCTGGTGCTCAGCGGTGAGACCCCGGCCCAGCAGTGGGACCAGCCGCTGCCCCTGGTCGACGTGGTCCGCGCGGCGGTCTCCGAGGTCGAGCAGTACGAGCGCATCGAGTTGTCGGGGGTCCCGGAGGCGGAGATCCACGGCCGTGCGGTGACCGACCTGGTGCATCTGCTCGCCGAACTCCTGGAGAACGCCACGACGTTCTCCTCGCCGCAGTCCCGGGTGCGGGTCACCGCGACCCGGCTGCCGGACGGCCGGCTGATGATCGAGATCCACGACCGGGGCATCGGCCTGCCCGCCCCCGACCTCGCGGAGATCAACCACACCCTGGCCAACCCGCCCACCGTGGACGTGGCGATCTCCCAGCGCATGGGCCTGTTCGTGGTCGGCAGGCTGGCCGACCGGCACGGCATCCGCGTCCAGCTGCGCCCCTCGGACGAGGGCCAGGGCGTCACCGCGCTCGCCATGCTCCCCGACACGATCACCTACCGCGCCCCCGGCACCGTCCCCGACGACGACACCCTGGCCCTGGCCGCCTTCATGGACGGCACCTTCCCCGACGGCGGCCGCGGCTTCGAGTCCTGGCACGACCACCGCTCCTGAACCGCGCGCCCCTGCCGGGGTGTCCGTGCCGGGGCGGAACAGGGCAGGACGGCCCCGGCACGGACACGTTCGCGAACGACCCGGGCTAGGGCGTGTTGCGAAAGTCCCGTCGTCCGCCCGGAGGGCGGGCCGGGCGGCGTTCGGTGCGTGCTCTCGGCGTGCCGGACGGAAGCCCTCGT
>NZ_JBEYVC010000215.1:0-17483 GCF_040643855.1 Streptomyces sp. NPDC047072
GTCCCGTACGGCGTACGCGGCCGCCACGGCCTCCTCGACCTGGGCGTCGGTCGGCACGCTCACCCTGCCGACGAGACGGCCGTCCCACGGGGAGGTGACGTCGAAGGTGTCCTCGCCGGTGGCCTGGCGGCCGGCGAGCCAGAAGGCGTGGGTGGAAGTCATGGGCCCACGGTAGGGCGACGGGAAGCGGGGCGTATTTGGCCGAAGTGGAGTGGCGGCATCCATACGGGTGCCGAATCGGCCACTCGGTCGGCTACTCGATCGTCGTCGCCTTCGGCTACTCGCTCACCGTGGCCTTCAGCGCGAGCCACAGCTCCATCCGTACGTCCGGGTCGTCCAGGGAGCGTCCGAGGATCTCCTCGACCCGGCGCATCCGGTAGCGGAGGGTGTGCCGGTGCACGCCGAGGTCGGCGGCCGCCGCGTCCCACTGGCCGTGCCGGGAGAGCCAGGCCCGCAGCGAGGCGACCAGGTCACCGCGTCCGGTCGCGTCGTGCTCGTACAGGGGGCGGAGCAGTCCGTCCGCGAACGCCTTCACCGCGTCGTCGGCGAGCAGCGGCAGCACGGACCCGGCGGCCAGCTGCTCGTGCTCGACGTACATCCGCCCGCGCCGCCGGGCCACCGACAGCGCCTGCTCGGCCTGCTTGTACGCGGCCGCCGCGGCGATCGGCCCGACCGGCGCGGACACTCCTACGACCAGTTCGGTCTCGGTGGCCCCCTCCTCGCCGGTGCGCACGGCCTCCAGCGCCACCGCGTACCGGCCGCACGCGGCGAGCGCGGCCCCGCCGTCCGCGGCCAGCACCACCAGCCGCTCCCCCTCGGGCACCACGAGCACGGCCTCCCCGGAACGGGCGGCGGCGGACTCGACGACTTCGGTGAGCGCGTCGAGGGGGTCGGCGTCCGGGTCGGGGGCGGCGGCGAGTGAGTCGGCGGACCGGGTCCGGGCGTCGGTCGCCGAGCGGCCCCGGGGCGGAGCATCGGCGGCGGGCGCGACCCGGTGCGGGACGTCCGCGGCGATCCGTGCGGCCGTCATGGCGGTCGTCTCGGCCACGATCAGCCGGAACGGTGCGTCCAGGAGGCCGCCGTACAGGTCGCCCGCGACCGTGCGGGCGTGTTCCGGTTCGCCGGCGAGCAGCATGCGCAGGACCGCCGCGCCGATCCGCTGCTCGGCGGCGTGCAGGGAGCGGGAGCGTTCGGTGGTGAGGGTGAGCAGGGCGATCGCCGAGTGCACCGCGTACCGCTCCGCCGTGCCGAGCGCCGCGGCCGTGCCCACGGCCAGCGCGGCCCGGGGGCGGCGTCCGGTGCCCAGGGTGTGCAGCTCCACACGGTCGTCGGTCTCGGGGCCGTCCAGTACGGCGGAGGCGGGGGCCGGCCGCTCCCGCAGCCGTTCCACGTCGGCGGTGAGCCGCGCCGCCCGGCGCCCCGCCCACTCCGGCGCGGTGGCGACGACGGCGCCCGAGGCGTCGTAGAGCGCCGCCCAGCCGTCCACCTGGGAGGCGAGCGCGGCGAGCAGCCCCTCGGGCCCGTCGGTCAGCGCCTGTCTGGTCAGCTCGCGCTGCGCCGCGAACCCGGCCGTCACCGCCCGGTACTGGTCGGCCGCGATCGCCGCGGACACGGCCTTGCTGATCGCGAGGAAGGGGGTGCGGCGCGGCACTTCGAGCAGCGGCAGCCCCTCGTCCCGGGCCGCGTCGACGAGCGCCTCGGGGATGTCCTCGTAGTTGACGCCGACCGCGAAGCCCAGCCCGACGACCCCCGCGCCGACCAGCCGCTTCACATACCGCCGCATCGCCGCCGGATCCGCCGCGTCCAGCTTCAGCGCGGTGATCAGCAGCAGTTCGCCGCCCTCCATGTAGGGGACGGGGTCGGCCAGCTCGCTGACATGCGCCCAGCGGACGGGCACGTCCAGGCGGTCCTCGCCCGCCCGCACGGTCAGCTTGAGCGCGGAGTGGTGGACGAGCGAGGCGAGGGTGGGGGGCATGAGGCCTTCAGCGCTTGACCGTCAGAAGCTTCTGGATCTTCTGGACCTTCTGGATCTTTTGGCCGTCACGTATGAACGGCCTGTGTCGATTCTGCCTCACCGTACGGTCGCCCCGTCACATCAGGACCGCAGGTCCACCAGCAGCGGCGGCGCGTGCTCCCCCTGGACCGTGGTCAGCGACAGCACCGCGTGCCCGGCCGGCACCCCGTGCGCCAGTTCGGACGCGGACCACCGCTCCCGCTCGACCTGCCGTACGGTCACCGCCCGCGCGGTCGGCGCCTTGCCGGTGATGATCCTGCGCACGGCGTGCAGGGCCTTTCCGGCCGGGGTCTCCGCGATGATCTGCCGGTCGGTGACGTCCCGCGCCTCCGTCCACTCCTTGCCCCACACCTCGGCGAAGTCCTGCCCGTCCCAGGGCGTCAGCCCCGACAGCGCCATCCGGCATCCGGTGGCCCCGAGCAGCGGACCGCGCAGCGGCCTCGGTACGTCGTCCAGGGTGCGCAGCGTCAGCACGACGCCGGCGTTGCCGGACCGCAGCCGCTGGATGCCCCGTACGGCCTCCGGGGTCACGACCCCCGTGGCGTCGTCGATCACCAGGCAGGCGAAGAGCGACCGGTCCTCCCGTACCGCGACACTCGCCGTGAACTGCGCGAGCACCAGCCGCGCGAGCATCCGCGAGGCGTCGGCGTGGCCGCGCTGGGGCAGGTCGACGCGGACCCGCACCGGGTGGTCGAGCGCCTTGAGCGAGAACGGCCGCGACTGCCCGGACGTGTCGAAGAACCCCGCGAAGGCGGGCCGGTCGAGCAGCGCGATCCGGTCGGCGAGGATGCCGCCGACGTCTCCCGGCTGCCCCATCTGCCGCTCCCGCGCGTCGAGTTCGCGCAGCAGCGAGTCCTGGCCGGTGTCCTGGAGGCCCTTGCGCAGCGCGGCCAGCGGTCCGGGCGCGCCGTCCAGCAGCTGCCGCAGCTCCGGTACGGAGGGGAAACGGCCGTGCACCGCGCGGAACGGCCCGAGGAGCTGGGCGAGCACGGTGGTGGAGCGCCGGGTGTCGCCGCCCTGGTGGGGTTCGGCGAGATCCCCGACGAGCGCCTCCGCGAGCACGGCGGCGGCCTCGTCCGGGTCGGTGGTCCCGCCGTAGAGGTCGAGGTCGTAGACGGATTCCGGATTCCCGATCCGTACGACGACGTCGTACGCGTCGGCGGGGCCGAGCCCGGCGCCGGCCGCGCCGACCACCACGACGGCGGCGCGCCCCGCGAGGGCGTGCAGACACAGCGACTCGGCGAGCGGCCACACGACCGTCCCGGTCTTCCCGGACCCGGCGGGCCCTACGGCCAGCAGCGAGGTCCCTAGCAGCTCGGGTCCCAGCCCCAGTCCGGTCCCCCTATAGGCATACGGATTGCGCACATCATCGACGGTCGTCCCGATCCGCACCTGCCCGGTGAGCAGATCATGCCGAGCAAGCCGCGAGGGCAGATCCCGCGCACCGGACGGATGCAGACAGGCAGCGGCCCCGTCCTTCAGCACGGCCCCGACGAACGTCGCCATACTGTGCCGCCCACTCCGCACCCCCTGCCACGCCCTCGCGATCCGCGCCTGATCGACATCCCGCATGAGCCCAGCCCGCCCTTCGGCAGCAAGCCGCTCAGCAGCATCAACAGCCCCGGCAACCCGAAGCTGCGGCCATTCGGCGGGGTCCTGTTCGGGGGCGGGAGGGCGCTCAGGGGTCGGCCGCCTGCGCGCTGTGACGAAACGTCGCCACAGCTCACTCCATCGGCCGAGCCGCCCCACAGTGATCATGATCGCGAGCGCCACGACGAGATACCAGGCGTAGGCGATGACCACACGCACCAATGAATGGGGATCGGTCCAGGACTCGGGGATCAACAAGTGGAGCGGGAGGAGCCACCAGCCACCGAGATAGCCGTTCCACAGCAGCGACCACACCAGCCACCCCACCAAGAACGCGATCACCGCCCCGCCGAGCAGCTGTCGTGTGGGGATCTCCTCCGGCTCCGTCTCCGCCCGCTTCCTGTGCCCGAACCGCCACACCCCCGGCGCCGCGTCCGGCCGCGGCGTCCGCAGCCACGTCAGAAACGCCGAGCCGTCCGGGAGCGGCGGCACAGACGGGGCCTCCGTGGGCCTCGGCGGCGTGGAGCGTGCCCGTGGCACAGGATTCGCACGCGTCCCCCGAGTGTCCCGCGTCCCGTCGCTGTCCATCGCTCCCGCTTCCTGACCAGCCGTTCCGTCCACCATCAGCCGTCAATCTAACGCGCCCGCAAGGGGAGTTCACCGATTGCGCCCCCGAGCCGTCCCCCCGCCGCGGCGGACGGCTATGTCCACCACGGACAACCCGCCCCGCCGACAACGCCCACATGGAGCATGCCCACCCCCTCTCCCCCGCCCTAGCCTGCGAGAAAGGAGCTGGACGAAGTCCGCGAAACCCCCGCCCGTACCACCCCCACCCCAGGAGCCCCTCATGAGCGATCTTCCGCAGGAGCGCCGCGTCGTCACCGCCATCCCCGGCCCCAAGTCGCAGGAGCTCCAGGCCCGCCGCGTCGCCGCGGTCGCGCAGGGCGTCGGCTCCGTGCTGCCCGTGTTCACCGCGCGCGCGGGCGGCGGGATCATCGAGGACGTCGACGGCAACCGGCTCATCGACTTCGGTTCCGGCATCGCCGTGACCAGCGTCGGCGCCTCCGCCGAGGCCGTCGTCCGCAGGGCGAGCGCGCAGCTCGCCGACTTCACCCACACCTGTTTCATGGTCACCCCGTACGAGGGCTACGTCGCGGTCGCCGAGGCCCTCGCCGAGCTCACCCCGGGCGACCACGCCAAGAAGAGCGCGCTGTTCAACTCCGGCGCCGAGGCCGTCGAGAACGCCGTCAAGATCGCGCGGGCGTACACCAAGCGCCAGGCCGTCGTCGTCTTCGACCACGGCTACCACGGCCGCACCAACCTCACCATGGCGCTGACCGCGAAGAACATGCCGTACAAGCACGGCTTCGGGCCCTTCGCCCCCGAGGTCTACCGCGTCCCCGTCGCCTACGGCTACCGCTGGCCGACCGGCCCCGAGAACGCAGGGCCCGAGGCCGCCGCCCAGGCCATCGACCAGATCACCAAGCAGGTCGGCCCGGAGAACGTCGCCGCGATCATCATCGAGCCGGTGCTCGGCGAGGGCGGCTTCATCGAGCCCGCGAAGGGCTTCCTGCCCGCCCTCAGCGAGTTCGCCAAGGACAACGGCATCGTCTTCGTCGCCGACGAGATCCAGTCCGGCTTCTGCCGTACCGGCCAGTGGTTCGCCTGCGAGGACGAGGGCATCGTCCCGGACCTGATCACCACCGCCAAGGGCATCGCGGGCGGTCTGCCGCTCGCCGCCGTCACCGGGCGCGCGGAGATCATGGACGCGGCGCACGCGGGCGGCCTCGGCGGCACCTACGGCGGCAACCCGGTCGCCTGCGCGGGCGCGCTCGGCTCCATCGAGACGATGAAGGAGCTGGACCTCAACGCGAAGGCGAAGAACATCGAGGCCGTCATGAAGGGCCGCCTCACCGCCATCGCCGAGAAGTACGACGTCATCGGCGACATCCGCGGCCGCGGCGCCATGATCGCCATCGAGCTGGTCAAGGACCGTACGACCAAGGAGCCGAACCCGGAGGCGACCGCCGCGCTCGCCAAGGCCTGCCACCAGGAGGGCCTGCTGGTACTGACCTGTGGCACCTACGGCAACGTGCTGCGCTTCCTGCCGCCGCTGGTCATCGGCGAGGATCTGCTCAACGAGGGCCTCGACATCATCGAGCAGGCCTTCACCCGTATCTGAGGCCACAGGGGGCTCGCGAGTGGATCAACGGCAGCCCGACACAGGAGGCCCACCCGTCCCACCCCCTTTGTCCACAGGGAATTCCGGGGCTGGGGCGACCGGCTGCAGAGCGTGTGAAGAAGGTGTGCGAGGTGGTTGTGAGGATGGGATTCCGCCTGTCGTACCCCGCCGCGCTGCCGTAGGTTCTACCCAGATGAGAGATACACCCCGCCCACAGGGGACTGTGGGCGACTCCAGGCCGGGGCCTCCCCAGCTTCGACCTGGTCGTGCCCTCGCGCACACAACTGGAGCCTCCGGCTCCGGATCTCCTCACCGATCGGACAGTCGCCCGCCCCAAACCCCCCGGGGCGGCCGACCATCCGATCCGATCGGCCTCCCCGGAACCACCCCCCCTGTTCCGGGGAGGCCGGCCTTCCTCCTTCTTCTGCTCGCCGTTCCGGCCCTCCTCTTCGCCCTGATCACCTGGCAGGTCGTCGAGGACGGGCCGCTTCTGCGTGTCGACGAACGGGTCAGCGCGGCCCTGGTCCACCCGGACCGCATCGGGGGCGGCCTCTCCGACCTGGGCAATATCGAGGTGGCCGTACCGGTCCTGGTGCTGGCTCTCGCCTACGTGACCTGGCGTCATCGCCGTACCGGTACAGACCGCTGGTGGCTCCCGGCCTGCTCGGCGGCCCTCCTCATGGCCCTGGTCCCGGCGATCGTGGTCCCCCTGAAGATCTGGACCGACCGCCCCGGCACCCCCGTGGTCCCCCCGTCGACCGGCTACTTCCCCTCCGGCCACACGGCCACGGCGGCCATCGCCTACGGCGCCGCGACCCTGCTCCTGCACCCCGTCCTGCCCACCCCCCGACTCCGCCGCGCGCTCGTCCTCCTCTACGCCCTCCTCGTCCTGGGCGTCTCCTACGGCCTGATCCGCCGCGGCTACCACTGGCCCCTGGACGTCGCGGCCAGCTGGTGCCTCTGCGCGATCCTGCTACCGACCTGGTGGCTCATCATGAACCGACTCGCCGACAGCCGACCCACGAACTCCCCGTGAGGATCTGGACGGAGCAGCCCGCCGAAGCGGACGTCGAGGCTGTCGTGCGCCGCTACTTCGGCCTGCTCCGGGCCGGGAGGGTCTCTGAGGCCGAACAGCTCATCGATCACCACCCGGTCCGTCATGTACTCAAGTCGCTGTGGGCCGGGTACGTCGAGGCGAGCAGAGGCTCTGGTGCCGACGAGTGGGAGCGGGATCTGTCCTGGCTCGGCGAACTGGATCTCGCGGAGTTCCGCTGGGGCGACACCGGCAGCCATGTCTACGTCGGGATCACCTGCCGCGCGCGGCCGATCGAGGTGGCGTTGGGCTTCTGGGTCAAGCCCGTCGAGGCCGGCTGGGTCCTCGCGGGACCGAGCACCCTCTGGTAGGACACACGAAAGCACCCCTCCGTTCCGGACCAGGTCCGCGTCGGCCGCACGGGCGGCCGACGAGAGCGCGGTGAGACCGTCAGGTCAGCCGTCCCCCTCCTCTATGGCCAGCCCGGCCGCCGCCTCGTGCATCGCCAGTTCCAGCAGCGCCGGGTCGGTGAGGGTGCCGGAGCCGTCCGGCGGCACCAGCCAGCGCACCCCTCCCCCGGCCACCCGGCCCGGGTACGGCACGACGATCCAGGTGCCGGCCCCCGCCGTACGGATACCGGTGCCCAGCCAGCGGGCCGCGGTGCCCGGCGGCACGAAGAACCCCATGCGCGCGTCGCCGAAGTCGACGAGCACCGGTCCCGGCCGGTCGAGGATGCGGGTGAGGACGTCGAGCGTCGGATAGCCGAGTTCGCCCGGCAGGATCAGGACGTCCCAGACCTTGCCGGCGGGCAGCAGCGTGACCCCCATGGGGTTGCGCTCCCACTCCCAGCGGCAGGCCTCGGGGTCCGGTGCGACGGATGCCAGCCACTCGACCGCCGTCTTCGCCCCAGTCATGGGAAGACCTCCTTCTCTCTCGTGGACGCTTGTCGCGTCACGAGGGAGAAGGAGGTCGACCGGCAAGCATTACGCGGGTTCTGACCATCCGTTGGAGTGAATCAGATCACATACGATCATTTCAGCTGTCGAATCCGAGACCGAGTCTGTCCATGGTCCGCAGCCACAGATTGCGCCGCCCCCCGTGCGAGTCCGCGCGCGCCAGCGACCACTTGGTGAGGGCGATGCCGGTCCACTTGAACGGCTCCGGCGGGAACGGCAGCGGCTTCTTGCGGACCATCTCCAGCCGCGTCCGCTCCGTGTCGTCCCCCGCCAGCAGGTCCAGCATCACGTCCGCGCCGAACCGGGTCGCGCCCACGCCGAGGCCGGTGTAGCCCGCCGCGTACGCCACCCTGCCCCGGTGCGCGGTGCCGTAGAAGGCGGAGAAGCGCGAGCAGGTGTCGATCGCGCCGCCCCACGCGTGCGTGAAGCGCACCCCCTCCAGCTGCGGAAAGCAGGTGAAGAAGTGCCCGGCGAGCTTGGCGTACGTCTCCGGCCGGTCGTCGTACTCGGCCCGCACCTGACCGCCATAGGGGTAGATCGCGTCGTAACCGCCCCACAGGATGCGGTTGTCGGCGGAGAGCCGGAAGTAGTGGAACTGGTTCGCCGAGTCGCCGAGCCCCTGCCGGTTCCTCCAGCCGATCGAGGCGAGCTGTCCGTCGCTGAGCGGCTCGGTCATCAGCGCGTAGTCGTAGACCGGGACGGTGTACGCCCGGACCCGCTTGACCAGACTGGGGAAGATGTTGGTGCCGAGCGCGACCTTGCGGGCGCGGACCGAGCCGTAGGGGGTGCGTACGGCCATGCCGGCGCCGTATGTCCGAAGGTCCAGGGCGGGGGTGTGCTCGTAGACGCGGACGCCGAGCCTCAGGCACGCCCGCTTCAGGCCCCAGACGAGCTTGGCGGGGTGGAGCATGGCCACGCCCCGCCGGTCGTGGAGGCCGGCCCGGAAGGTCGGTGAGTCGACCTGCTCCCGCACGGCGTCCGCGTCGAGGTACTCGATGCCGTCGGCGAGGCCCTTCCTCTCCAACTCCTCGTACCAGTCCTTCAGTTCCCGGGCCTGGTACGTCTCCGTCGCCACGTCGATCTCGCCGGTGCGCTCGAAGTCGCAGTCCAGGTCGTGCCGGGCGACCGCCTTCTCGATCTCGTCGAGGTTGCGGGCGCCCAGCTCCTGGAGCCGGTGGATCTCGTCCGGCCAGCGGGTCAGCCCGTTGGGCAGACCGTGGGTGAGGGAGGCGGCGCAGAAGCCGCCGTTGCGGCCCGAGGCGGCCCAGCCCACCTCGCGGCCTTCCAGCAGGACGACATCCCGCCGCGGGTCGCGCTCCTTGGCGTTGAGCGCGGTCCACAGTCCGCTGTACCCGCCGCCGACGACCAGCAGGTCGCAGGTCTCGGCGCCGGTGAGCGCGGGCTCGGGGTGGGGCTTGCCGGGGTCTTCCAGCCAGTAGGGCACCGGCTGTGCTTCGGAAAGAGACTTTGTCCAACGGCTCATGGCGCTTGGGGCCATGATTTCAACTCCCTACGGAAGGTGCGCGAAAAGCTTTATGCCTTTTGCTTGTTACGACGGTTGCTGATGACCATGGAGGCCAGTACCAGCAGGACGGCGACCAGGAACATCGCCGTACCGATGACATTGATCTGAACGGGCGTACCGCGCTGTGCCGAGCCCCAGACGAACATGGGGAAGGTGACGGTCGAGCCCGCGTTGAAATTGGTGATGATGAAATCGTCGAAGGAGAGCGCGAAGGCGAGCAGCGCGCCCGCGGCGATTCCGGGGGCGGCGATCGGCAGGGTGACCCTGATGAAGGTCTGGAAGGGACCGGCGTAGAGGTCCTGCGCGGCCTGCTCCAGGCGCGGGTCCATCGACATCACGCGCGCCTTGACCGCCGTCACGACGAAGCTGAGGCAGAACATGATGTGCGCGATGAGGATCGTCCAGAAACCCAACTGAGCGCCCATGTTGAGGAACAGGGTGAGCAGCGAGGCGGCCATGACGACCTCGGGCATCGCCATGGGCAGGAAGATCAGCGAGTTCACGGCGCCCCGCGCGCGGAAGCGGTAGCGGACCAGCGCGAAGGCGATCGCCGTGCCGAGGACGGTCGCGCCGATCGTCGCCCAGAAGGCGATCTGGAGGCTGATGGACAGCGAGCCGCACATGTCGGCGACGCCGCACGGATCCGTCCAGGCGGCCGTGGAGAAGTGCTGCCACTCGTAGTTGAAGCGCCCCTTCGGTTTATTGAAGGAGAACACCGTGACGACGACGTTCGGCAGCAGCAGATATCCGAGCGTCAGAAGTCCCGCGATGACGACGAGTTTGCGCTTGAGCCAGTTGACGAGGGCCATTTAGACCAGATCCTCCGTCCCCGACCTGCGGATGTAGAAGGTGACCATGACGAGGATCGCGGCCATGAGGATGAACGAAAGGGCGGCGGCCGTCGGGTAGTCGAGAATTCTCAGGAACTGCGTCTGGATGACGTTTCCGACCATGCGGGTGTCGGTGGAGCCGAGCAGGTCCGCATTGACGTAGTCGCCGGCCGCCGGGATGAAGGTCAGCAGCGTCCCGGAGACCACGCCCGGCATGGAGAGCGGGAAGGTGACCTTGCGGAAGGTGACCCACGGCTTGGCGTACAGGTCGCCGGCCGCTTCGTGCAGCCGTCCGTCGATGCGCTCAAGCGAGGTGTAGAGCGGCAGGATCATGAACGGCAGGAAGTTGTACGTCAGTCCGCAGACCACGGCGAGCGGTGTGGCCAGCACCCGGTCGCCGGAGGTCCAGCCGAGCCAGTTGGTGACGTCCAGGACGTGCAGTGTGTTGAGGGCGCCGACGACCGGGCCGCCGTCCGCGAGGATCGTCTTCCAGGCGAGGGTGCGGATCAGGAAGCTGGTGAAGAAGGGCGCGATCACCAGGATCATGATCAGGTTCCGCCAGCGTCCGGCGCGGAAGGCGATCAGGTACGCGAGCGGATATCCCAGCACCAGGCAGAGAATCGTTGCTGCACCGGCGTACAGGATCGAGCGCACGAACTGCGGCCAGTACTCGGACAGCGCGTCCCAGTAGGTCGCGAAGTGCCAGGTGACCTTGTAGCCCTCCTCCAGGGAGCCCGTCTGCACGGACGTGGAGGCCTGGTAGATCATCGGCAGCGCGAAGAAGACCAGCAGCCAGAGGATGCCGGGCAGCAGCAGCCAGTACGGCGTGAAGCGGCCCCTCTTGCGCGGGGGCTTCTTCTCGGGCGCGGTGGGCGCGAGGGGTGGGGGCGCCTCGGTGAGGGTCGCCATCAGACCGTCTCCTCCTCGGCGACACCGGCGTCGATGTCCTGGGCCGCGTCGAGGCCGAAGGTGTGCGCCGGGTTCCAGTGCAGGACGACGTCGGCGCCGGGCACCAGCCGGGCGTCCCGGTCGATGTTCTGGGCGTAGACCTCGAACTCCGGGCAGACCGGGCTGTCGATGACGTACTGCGTGGAGACCCCGATGAAGGAGGAGTCGGCGATCTTCCCGGTGATCCGGTTGCGGCCCGCGGGGATCTCGCCGGCCTCGTCGGCGTGGGTGAGGGAGATCTTCTCGGGGCGTACGCCGACCAGGACCTTGCCGCCGGTCGTCGTGGGCGCGGAACAACGTGCCTCGGGCAGCACCAGCTTGCCGCCGCCCGCCTTGAGGACGATGTCGTCGCCGCTCTTGGAGTCGACCTCGGCCTCGATGAGGTTGGAGGTGCCGAGGAAGTTGGCGACGAAGGTGGTGTTGGGGTTCTCGTAGAGGTCGGTGGGCGAGCCGAGCTGCTCGACCCGGCCCGCGTTCATCACGGCGACCGTGTCGGCCATGGTCATGGCCTCCTCCTGGTCGTGCGTGACGTGGATGAAGGTGATGCCGACCTCGGTCTGGATGCGCTTGAGCTCCAGCTGCATCTGGCGGCGCAGCTTGAGGTCGAGGGCGCCGAGGGGCTCGTCGAGGAGAAGCACCTTGGGCGTGTTGATCAGCGCCCGCGCCACGGCCACCCGCTGCTGCTGGCCGCCGGAGAGCTGGTGCGGCTTCTTACGGGCCTGCTCGCCGAGCTGGACGAGTTCCAGCATCTCCTCGACCTGCTTCTTCACCGACTTGATGCCGCGCCGGCGCAGACCGAAGGCGACGTTCTCGAAGATGTCGAGGTGCGGGAAGAGGGCGTAGGACTGGAAGACGGTGTTCACCGGCCGCTTGTAGGGCGGCAGCCGGGTGACCTCCTGGTCGCCGAGGTGCACGGTGCCCGTGGTGGGCTCCTCCAGACCGGCGATCATGCGCAGGGTGGTCGTCTTGCCGCAGCCGGAGGCACCGAGCAGGGCGAAGAAGGAACCCTGGGGCACGGTCAGGTCCAGCGGCTGTACGGCCGTGAAGCCGTTGTCGTACGTCTTGCTGATGCCCGAGAGACGGACGTCCCCGCCGGCTTCGTTCTTGTTCGTCACGGTGGTCACGCCCCAGTCAGCTTCGCGAACTTCTCTTCAAAGGCCGTCTCTTCCTTCGAGCTCAGGGAGCGGAAGGCGTGCGACTTCGCGGCCATGGCCTTGTCGGGGATGATCAGCGGGTTGTTCGCCGCATCCGGGTCGAGCTTCTCCAGCTCGGGCTTCACACCGTCGACGGGAGAGACGTAGTTGATGTACGCGGCGAGTTCGGCGGCCGGCTTCGGCTCGTAGTAGAAGTCGATGAGCCGCTCGGCGTTCGTCTTGTGGCGCGCCTTGTTGGGGATCAGCATGTTGTCGGTCGACGTCATGTACCCGCTGTCCGGGATCAGGAAGTCGATGTCCGGACTGTCCGCCTTCAGCTGTACGACGTCTCCGGCCCAGGCGATACAGGCGGCGAAGTCGCCGCTGGTCAGGTCGGAGGTGTAGTCGTTGCCGGTGAAGCGGCGGATCTGGCCCTTGTCGACGGCCTTCTGCATCCGGGCGATCGCCGCGTCGAAGTCGTCGGCGGTGAAGTTCGCCGGGTCCTTGCCCATGTCCAGCAGGGTCATGCCCACGCTGTCGCGCATCTCGGACAGGAAGCCGACGCGCCCCTTGAGCTTGGGGTTGTCGAGCAGGTCGGAGAGCGACTTCACCTCGACGCCGTCGAGCGCCTTCTTGTTGTAGGCGATGACGGTCGAGATGCCCTGCCACACATAGGAGTACGCCCGTCCCGGGTCCCAGTCGGGGTCGCGGAACTGCGCGGACAGATTGGTGTACGCGTGGGGCAGATTGGAAGCGTCCAGTTTCTGGACCCACCCGAGGCGGATCAGCCGGGCGGCGAGCCAGTCGGTGAGGACGATGATGTCGCGCCCGGTGTCCTGGCCGGCCGCGAGCTGCGGCTTGATCTTCCCGAAGAACTCGACGTTGTCGTTGATGTCCTCGGTGTACTTGACCGTGATGCCGGTCTGCTTCTTGAACTGGTCGAGCGTGGGGTGGTGCTTCTCGCTCTCGTCCACGTCGATGTACTCGGTCCAGTTGGAGAAGTTGACGACCTTCTCCTTGGCCGAGTGGTCGTCCGCGGAGACACCGCCCTGGGTGGTGCCGGCCGCGGGGATGCCGCAGGCGCTCAGCGTGCCGAGGCCGCCGACCGCGAGCGCGCCGCCCGCGGAGGCGCGCAACAGGGACCGCCGTGTCAGGGCGGCCCGGCCGTTCTTGAAGCTGCGCCGCATGGCGGCCACTTGGGCCGGTGACAGGCGGTCGGGCTCGTACTGCTCCATGCGCTGGTGCCCTTTCGGGAAAGTGGGCGGCCGCGGGTCGGACGGCCTGGACAACGGCTATCGGTCCCCGAAGATCGTGCGGTGCCAGTCCTTCGCGGCGACCGCGGTGTTGTCGAACATGACGTGCTTGATCTGCGTGTACTCCTCGAACGAGTACGAGGACATGTCCTTGCCGAAGCCGGACGCCTGATATCCGCCGTGGGGCATCTCGCTGATGATCGGAATGTGGTCGTTGACCCACACGCACCCGGCCTTGATCTCGCGCGTCGCCCGGTTCGCCCGGTAGACGTCCCGGCTCCAGGCGGAGGCGGCGAGCCCGTAGGGGGTGTCGTTGGCGAGCCGGATGCCCTCGTCGTCGGTGTCGAAGGGCAGGACGACGAGGACCGGTCCGAAGATCTCGGACTGGACGATCTCGCTGTCCTGGGCGGCGTCGGCGACGAGCGTGGGGCGGTAGTACGCCCCCTTGGCCAGCTCCCCGCCGGGCGCCTCGCCGCCGGTCACCACGCGCGCGTAGCCGCGCGCACGGTCGACGAACCCGGCGACCCGGTCCCGCTGGAGGTGCGAGATCAGCGGACCGATGTCGGTACCGGCGGTGAACGGGTCGCCGAGCCGGACGGTCTCCATGAGGGCGGCGGTGCGCTCCACGAAGGCCTCGTACAGGGGCCGTTGCACGTACGCGCGCGTGGCGGCCGTGCAGTCCTGCCCGGTGTTGATGAGCGCCCCGGCGACGGCCCCGTGGACCGCGGCCTCCAGGTCGGCGTCGTCGAAGACGAGGAAGGGCGCCTTGCCGCCGAGCTCCAGATGGAGCCGCTTGACGGTGGCGGTGGCGATCTCGGCGACCCGCTTGCCGACGGCCGTGGACCCGGTGAACGAGGTCATGGCCACGTCGGGGTGCCCGACGAGGTGCTCGCCCGCCTCTTTCCCGGTCCCGGTGACGATGTTGACGACACCGTCGGGAATCCCGGCGTCGGTGGCGGCCTGGGCGAAGAGCAGCGAGGTGAGCGGGGTGATCTCGGCGGGCTTGAGCACGATGGTGTTGCCCGCCGCGATCGCCGGGAGGATCTTCCAGGCGGCCATCTGGAGCGGGTAGTTCCAGGGCGCGATCGACCCCACGACGCCGATCGGCTCCCGCCTGATGTACGACGTGTGGTCACCGGAGTACTCCCCGGCGGACTGCCCCTGGAGATGCCGGGCGGCACCGGCGAAGAAGGACGTGTTGTCGATGGTCCCGGGGACGTCGAACTCGCGGGTCAGCTTCAGCGGCTTCCCGCACTGGAGCGACTCGGCGCGGGCGAAGTCCTCGGCCCGCTCGGCGAGCACGGCGGCGAACCGGTGCAGGGCGTCGGAGCGCTCGCCGGGCGTGGCGGCCGCCCAGCCGGGAAAGGCCGCCCGCGCGGCGGCGACGGCGGCGTCCACGTCTGCCGTACCGGCCAGCTCGTAGGTGAACACCTCCTCCCCGCTCGCCGGATCGACGACGGCGTGCGTCCGACCGGAGGTGCCCTTGGTCAGGCGCCCCCCGATGAACTGCGCCCCTTCGGCGAACCGCTCGTGGGCCGGGAACCGTTCCGGGGTGGCATTGCCCGGGTTGTGCATGTCGCTCTCCTCCGCCGTGACCCCTCGGCTCCCGAGGGCGGGTGGCGTAGCTCCAGCTCGATTTGAGTGCCGATCCTGACAGAGCAATGGCACTCCTACAAGTGATTCCGTTGTTGCCTTTCGGTTACGCGACGGAATCTGTCGACCAGGTGTCGAGCCGTCCACGTAAAGGGAGGACGGAGTGTCAGTGGTGGCTGCCAGACTCGCGTGCATGGAGAGGCTCACGGGGAAGATCGACTCACAGGATGCCCTGGTCAGGGCGGTCCGCTCGGGTCAGCGCGTCAAGTATCTGCACTTCTGGGGACACCGCCCGCGGCCGGACGGCCGAGTGGGCGCGAGCTGTCTGAGCCAGTGGTGGCCGTCACCGTTCGTGGTGGCGGGAGTGTCCTATGCGACCGCCGAGCACTGGATGATGGCGGGCAAGGCGAGGCTTTTCGAAGATCGGGAGGCCGAACGCCGGGTCCTGGAGGCGAAGAGCCCCGCCCAGGCGAAGAAGATGGGCCGCCTGGTGCGGGGCTTCGACGAGACGACCTGGCGGCGCGAGCGCTTCGCCATAGTGGTCGAGGGCAGTGTCCAGAAGTTCGCGGCCCACCCCGACCTGCGTGAGTTCCTGCTCGACACCAAGGACCGTGTCCTGGTGGAGGCGAGCCCAGTGGACCGGGTGTGGGGCATCGGCCTCGCCGCGGACGACGAGGCCGCACAGCACCCGGAGCGCTGGCGGGGCCCGAACCTGCTCGGCTTCGCGCTGATGGAGGCGAGAGAGCGGCTCCGGGCCGGCTGATCAGCGCGCCTGGGACACCGAGACGGCGTGCAGGGAGCCGTCGTAGTAGTAGTCCGAGTCGGAGTCGTCCTCGCTGTTGATGGCGGTGACGATGACGACGATCATGAAGATCATCACGGCCAGCCCGAGGATCGTGCCGATGATCCCCGTGATGAACCCGGCCTGCGCCTGTCCGTGGTTGGTGGCCTCGCCGCGCTCGGCCCGCTTGCGGCCCTTGACGCCGAGCACGATGGCGATGATGCCGAGCACGATCGACAGCACGCCGTACATGCAGAACATCACGCAGGACAGGATGCCGAGCACCATCGCGGCGACGCCCATGCCGTTCTGCGGCGGCATCGGGACCGGGCCGCCCCAGCCGTAGCCCTGGGGGTAGCCGGGGTAGCCGTACCCTCCGGGGGCGGGCGGTGGGGGCGGGACGGAGCCTGCGGGGCCGGGGCCGGGTGCGCCAGGGGTACCGAGTGCGGGGTAGCCGTATCCGGGAGGGGGAGGAGGGGTGGGAGCGGAACCGGGGGCGCCGAAGCCTTCGGCGGGCGGCGAGGTGAGGGTGCCCTGGTCGTGCACGGAGGGCTGTCCGGCGCTCGCGTCGGCGCCGGGTGACGCGGACTTCTCCAGCGAGGGCCCGCTCTCGGGTGCGGCCCAGGGATCGCGGGATTCCCCACCTGGTTGCGGCGTTGCGTCTGCCATGTCCACGTCCCCCTAGATCGTTCGTCCGGTCATGTTACCTGCGGGTGCTGGCGGGTGCTTACGCCCGGGCTGACGGTGCATAGGAGTGCAGGCCACCGCAACCCACCCAGGGGCGCGGGGAACTGCGCGACCAGCCCCCACCGGCCCGCACCCGTCCAAGCACCGCAAGCCCCGCATAAGATGACCGCACCGATCAGCCGATCACCTCGGGGAGCCCCCCATGACCGACCCGCACGCCTTCATCGCCGGACTCCCGAAAGCCGAGCTGCACGTTCATCACGTCGGCTCCGCCTCCCCCCGCATCGTCTCCGAACTGGCCGCCCGCCACCCCGACTCCAAGGTCCCCACCGACCCGGAGGCCCTGGCGGACTACTTCACGTTCACGGACTTCGCGCACTTCATCGACGTGTATCTGTCCGTCGTCGACCTGATCCGCGCCCCGGAGGACGTCCGCCTCCTCACCTACGAGGTCGCCAGGGACCTCGCCCGCCAGCAGGTCCGCTACGCCGAGCTGACCATCACACCGTTCTCCTCCACCCGCCGTGGTATCGACGAAGCCGCGTTCATGGAGGCGATCGAGGACGCCCGCAAGGCGGCGGAGTCGGAGTTCGGCACCGTCCTGCGCTGGTGCTTCGACATCCCCGGCGAGGCCGGCCTGGAGGCCGCCGAGGAGACCGCACGCCTCGCCACCGACGACCGCCTCCGCCCGGAGGGCCTCGTGTCGTTCGGGCTCGGCGGCCCCGAGATCGGCGTACCGCGCCCGCAGTTCAAGCCGTACTTCGACCGGGCGATCGCGGCCGGTCTGCACTCCGTGCCGCACGCCGGCGAGACGACGGGCCCGGAGACGGTGTGGGACGCCCTCACGCACCTGCGCGCCGAGCGCATCGGCCACGGCACGAACTCCTTCCGGGACCCGAAGCTGCTCACGCATCTCGCGGAGGCGCGCATCCCGCTGGAGGTGTGCCCGACGTCCAAC
>NZ_JBEYVC010000216.1:0-17359 GCF_040643855.1 Streptomyces sp. NPDC047072
CCCCCACGCTCGAACAACCTCGCGCGGGGGCACCCCCATCGCGTCGCCGCCCTCCTCCGCCTTGCAGCCAGACGCACCCAGCCCCGCTCACCTGCGTTGAAGGGCCACCGTCCCTTGCAGCCGGCCTGATCCGCCGGACAGGCCCTAGCCCCGAACTGCCGGGCGCGATCGCCGGGTGGCTGGACGGCTGGCCGGTGCCCTTCGCCTCGGCGGCGGCCGCGACCGCCTTCCTCGGACATGAGGCATGGGCAAGGGGGCTGGAGGAGAGGGTGGACGGGTGGTACCCGCGCTTCGACCCGGACGTCGTCGTCGACACCGTCGCCGACCTGGCCGCGCGCGCCTACTGGGACCAGTGGGCGCGCACCCGCTGCCCCACCCTCCTCGTCCGCGGCGCCTCCGGCACCATGAACCCCGCCGAGGCCGCCGGGATGCGCGCCCGGCGCCCGGACGTGCGCGAGGTCGTGGTGCCGGGCGCCGCCCATGACGTACACCTGGACCAGCCGGGCCGGCTCCACGAGGAGATCGCGGAGTTCCTGGCGGAGAGGCGGGACGCGTGACCTACGTCTTCCTGGAGACCGAGCGGCTGGTGCTGCGGGCGTTCACCGAGGCCGACGCCCCGCTGCTGGTCGCCCTCGACGGCGATCCCGAGGTCATGCGCTATCTCAGCGGCGGCGTGCCCACGCCCGCCGAGACGATCCGCACCCGCACGCTGCCCCTGCTGCTGCACGACTATCCCGGCCTCGGCACCCGGGGGTTCTGGGCCGCCGAAGCCTCCGGCACCTTCCTCGGCTGGTTCGAGTTCCGGCCCCTGGAGGAGGAGAGCGCCGCCGTCGTCGAGCTGGGTTACCGGCTGGGCAGGGCTGCCTGGGGCCGGGGTTACGCCACCGAGGGCTCCCGCGCGCTCATCGACAAGGGCTTCACCGAGCTCGGCGTCGAGCGCGTCACCGCCAACACCATGACCGTCAACCGGAGTTCGCGCCGGGTCATGGAGAAGTCCGGGCTGACGTACCTGCGCACCTTCCACGGCGACTGGCCCGAACCGATCGAGGGCTCCGAGCACGGCGAGGTGGAGTACGAACTCACCCGCGCCGACTGGGAGAGGCGCAGGTGACGCCGTGAACCGTACGGATCACACCTCGTCGAGCAACGAGGCGAGCCCGTGGTCGAGTTCAGGGCCCAGATCCTCCGTGCCCGGCGCCACGAGATCGTAGGTCCGCTGGAGGAAGCGGCGCAGGGACGCCGTACCGAAACGGACCACCGCGAGGCCCAGCGGGGAGCGGAACTCGACGACGGTCCGGGCCCAGCCGTACGGCTCGATCCGCACGTCCCCCATACCGGCCGGCGCATCCAGGCCCTCCTCCAGCAGCGCGCGGCCGAACATCCAGCTCACGCCCTCGCCGTCGGCCGAGACATGCGCGGGGAAGTCGACGTGCACGGCGAAGGGCTCGGCGGCGGAGTAGCGCAGCGTGGGGCGGATCGGGTAGTCCGGCTGGTCGGTGGTGAGGAGGCGGGCGCGGACGGTCTGTTCCAGGACGGTGTGACGCATGAGCGGGGACCCCGTTTCGATCGGACACTTTCTGGTCCTCTCGACCGGGCGGCGGACCCGTTCATTACGCGGTGACGGCGGACAGTTCATGTGATCTGAATCACTGGTCGAGTTGGACGGAACTGATTGTTTGAAAGTTTTGTCATCTACGCTGACAAACTCGTCCGAGCCTCACCAGCCGGGAACTGGAGCGTTCCTGCATGACCGATCGTCCGGCCATCGTGCCCGCCCAGACGTCCTCCTCCACCACCGCCGCCTACGTGCGGATCTACGAGGAGGAACAGCCGCGCCTCGTCGCGTACGCCCGCTCGCTCACCCGGAACTCCTGGGCCGCCGAGGACCTCGTCGCCGAGGCGCACTTCCGCGTGTGGCGGCGGCTGGCCGCCGGACACGAGATCGAGAACGTCCCGGCGTACCTCATGACGACCGTGCGGCACCTCGCCTCCTCCGTCGCGAGCGCCACGCACGAGACCCCGCGGGACCCGCACATCCCCGAGCAGGCGACCGGCTCCTTCGACGACGACCCGGCCGAACGCGTCTCCTCCGTCGACCTGTTGGCGCGCGTCCTCGGCGAACTGCCCGAGCGGTGGGTACGGGCGCTGTGGCTCGCCGACGCGGAGGGGCAGCCGCTGGAGACGGTCGGGCGGCAGATCGGCGCCAAGCAGGGGGCGACGGCGGTGCTGTTGCACCGGGCCCGCGAGGGCATGCGCCAGGCCTTCCTCAAGTCCCAGACCGAGGCGCCCGACGACCCCGCGTGCGAGGTCCACTGGGTGCGCATGCCGGCGTACGTCCGCGGCAGCGCGACCGCCCGCCAGTCCGAACGGCTCCTCGCGCACGTCGACGCGTGTGAGGGGTGCCGGGGGAGGCTCGCGGTGTTGATCCGGGCCAACGACCGGCTGCCCGCGATCGTGGGACCGGCGTTGCTGGTGTTCGTGGTGGCGGGGGGCGGTGCGGCCGGGAAGGTTCTGGCGTGGGTCACGACGGGGTCGGCCGCGTCTGCTTCTGCCTCCGCCGTCTCTGGTTCGGCTTCGGCTTCGGCCTCCGGTTCGGTTTCCGGTGGGCCTGGTGGGGGGTTGCTGCACACGGCCCGTGCGGCTGGGCCGAAGGTGAAGGCGTCGTTCGCCGCGGGTACGGCGGCCGCCGCGGCCGTGGCGGTCATCCTCGCGCTCGGCGTGGACGAGTCGCCCGCGACGGTGACCCAGCCGGAGAAGGCGCCGGTGGCGCAGGGGCCGGTGGTGGGGCCGTCCACGGGGGCGGTGGCACCGGGCGGGGAGGAGCCGGAGCGGATCCGGACCGGGGCGGTGGCGGCGGTCGTCGCCGAGGGGGCGGGTGACGGGTCGGCCGGGGGTGCCGCGTCGGTGCGGGAGGAGAGCGGGGCGGGGGCGGTCGTAGCGGAGTCGGGTGGGGCGACGGGTTCGGGGGAGGCGGGGGAACCGGGGGAGCCCGGGGAGCCGTCAACTCCGGTGGGTGGTGGGCCGGTTGGGGGGCCGGGGCCAGTGGAGCCGGTACCGGGCGGTCCGACGCCTGGGGATCCGGGGCCGGTCGGTCCGACGCCTGGGGATCCGACGCCGGTCGGTCCGACGCCTGAGGATCCGACGCCGGTTGTGCCTGGTCCGGTGGAGCCGTCGCCTGTGACGCCTGCGCCGGTGGAGCCTGATCCGGTGGAGCCCGCGCCGGAGGAACCCAAGCCTGCGGAGCCGAAGCCGGCGGATCCCAAGCCGCACTGGCCGAAGCCTACGGATCCTGGGGCGACGGATCCCAAGCCAGCGGACCCTGAGCCGGCGGACCCTGAGCCTGCCCAGCCCAAGCCCGCGGATCCTGGGGCGACGGATCCCAAGCCCGCGGACCCCGAGCCCGCGGACCCTGAGCCCGCCGAGCCCCAGCCCGCGGATCCTGGGGCGACGGATCCCGAGCCCGCGGACCCCGAGCCCGCGGACCCCGAGCCCGCGGACCCCGAGCCCGCCGAGCCCCAGCCCGAGGATCCCAAGCCGATCAAGGAGACGCCGGAGGAGCCGCCCGGGTACGGGGAGCCGCCGGCGGACTCGACGCCGCCGGGCGGGACGGACGTACCGGAGACTCCTTCGACGCCGGAGACACCGAGCGCTCCGGAGAACCCGACGTCCCCGGAGGCGCCGGCTGTCCCGGCGACCCCCGCCGCTCCGGAATCCCCCCGCCACCCCGGAGACCCCGACTGCCCCTGAACCCCGGCCACCCCGGAGACCCCGACTGCCCCCGAACCCCGGCCACCCCGGAGACTCCCGCCACCCCTCCCCGGACCACGCCCTCCACACCTGCCACGCCCTCTACGCCCTCCACCCCGCACAACCCCTGCGCCGAAGCCGGAACTCCACACACCCGGAAGGGAGTTGAATCGTCGAGTGGAGAGCAGTTGCCGTCGGGCGGGGCCGGTCAGGGGGTCGGCGCGGCGGCCGAGAGGAGCGCAGTGTGAGAGAGAACGGCTTCCGTGCCGAGGAGATCGACACCAGCAAGCCGCACCCCGCCCGGATCTACGACTACCTCCTGGGCGGCAAGGACAACTACGAGGTCGACCGCGAGGCCGCCGAACGGCTCGTCGCGGCGGCCCCGGAGGCGAGGATCGGCGTCCGCGCGAACCGCGCGTTCCTGCGCCGCGCGGTCCGGCACGTGGTCGGTGACGGCGTCCGCCAGATCCTGGACATCGGCACGGGCCTGCCCACGTCCCCGAACGTCCACGAGACGGCACTGGAGGTCGCCCCGGACATCCGCGTGGCGTACGTCGACAACGACCCGATCGTGAACACGCACGCCGAGGCGTTGCTGAAGGCGGACGGCACGACGAGCATCGTCCTGGCCGACCTGCGCGAGCCGCGCGCGATCCTGGACTCCCCGGAAGTCCGCGGCGTGATCGACTTCGACGAACCGGTGGCGCTGCTGCTGGTCGCCGTACTCCACTTCCTGAAGGACGAGGAGGACCCGCGACGGATCGTCGCGACCCTCCGCGAAGCCCTCGCCCCCGGCAGCTACTTGATCCTCTCGCACGCCACGGGCGACTTCGCCGAGCGCAGTGGAGCCGCGGCGGTCTACAACAAGGCGAGCGCCACGATGAACCTGCGTACGCACGCCGAGATCGAGCGCTTCTTCGACGGCTTCGACCTCGTCGAACCGGGCCTGGCCCAGGTCCCCTTCTGGCGCCCGGACACGACACCCCCGCCGCGCTCGAAGGAGATCGGCTTCTACGGCGGGGTGGCACGCAAACTGCCCTGACCGCCGAAGTGTCAGTGCTGGTGCGGCTGTTGCGGGGCCTGACCGCCGTACACCTGGCCACCGCCCTGCCCGCCCGCGGCCTGCGCCTGCAACTGTTCCGCCTGCTCCCCGGTCACCTTCTGCTCCGCCGCGCAGAAGGTGCACTGGGTCGTGTACTTGGTGGAGATCGGAAACAGCGGCACGAAGAACAACGTGAACTTCGTGACCCGCTTGCGCAGCGTATGCGCGGACGGATTCCCACACCGCCCACACACGAACGTAAGTATCGCAAGCTGGTACAAATACCCCTTGGTCCCAAAAATGATCACGACGCCGCCTTCTTCCGTGCAGTGGCTGGAAAGGCAGTATCCCTGTTCAGCCGACCTGTTCGAAGACCATCGACCACCAGCTGTCCGGCTGGGCGAAGGCGAAGCGGTCGCGGGACTGGAGGTATTCCACGAGTTTGTCGGTGTAAGGGCCGCGGTCCTGGGGGGCCGCCTGCTTCAGGTGCTTGCTCCGCAGTGCGAACCGGTACAGGAACTCCACCAGGTCCGCGAGGGTGCGGTTGACGATCTCCGCCTGGGGCTCGTCGCCGAAGGACATGAGGATGACGTAGCCGCGGTCCATGTCGAGGCAGTACCGCATCGCGGGATCGTCCGTGGGCCCGCCGAGGACGAGGATGCGCGTCTCCTCACCCCCCGCGGCGACCGGCACCACCGTGAAGGGATCCGGTCCCTCGTCCGCCGTGTCGAGCGTGAACAGCACGTCGACGAAGACCGGCACCCCGACCTCGCACAGCACCTCCGCGTCGGCCTCGGACAGCCCGCGCTCCTCGGCGACGGCACGGTCCAGCGTGACCACGCGGTCCGCGCCGAACAGCTCCGTCATCTCGTCATGGGTGGCCATGCGTCCCTGCTTCCCCTTCGTGAGTCCTCGTGCGCGTAACCGGCGGTTCAGTCGGCCAGCCCGGCCCGTCGCAGCAGCTTCAACCAGTCGTCGTATTCCAGCAGTTCGTCATCGACCAGGGCGAGCCGCTGGTACTCGCCGGCGGAGACCAGCCGCTCCAGGAAGAACGCCTCCAGCCCGGGCGCGAGCCGCTCGAAGCGCTCCGCGTCGGGCCAGTCGGGGCCTTCCTCGTAGGCTCCGAGGACCTCGCCGCCCGCGCGGTCGAGGAAGACCGGAGCTTCCTGGATCATCCCGACACAGTAGAGCTTCTCCGGTGAGAGCGGCAGCGGGGAATCGACCACCGGCTCGCAGTAGAACTGGTGCTCCGCCGCCTCCCGCAGACTGAAGAGCTGCACGGACGGCCCGCAGCCCACGCCGTCCAGCACCCGGCAGAAGTCCAGGAACGACCGCGGCACCCCGTCGGCCTCCGCGGCCGCCGCCGTCTCCTCGTCGATCGTCCCGCCGAGCGTGAACCCGAGCAGGTCCGGGCTCTCCGCCAGCGCCAGCCGCAGGGCGTCCACCGTCGCGACGAGCCGGGACGGGGTGTGCCTCGCGCTAGTCATCCGGCCACCACTTTATGTCGATGTTGATGGGATTGCCGTCCGGGAGATCCCTGACCTGGGGGCGTATCTGGTTCCATCCGATGTCCTGGTTCGTGACCCGGTCGAGCATCCGCAGGTTACGCCACGCGTCCGGACCACCGACCTGGAGCTCGTGGACGTGGTCGGGCGACATGTTGCGAGCGGTCGCCGCGGCCTCCTTGGCGAAGTCGGGGTCGTCCTTGTTGTTCCTGAGGATCAGCGCCGTCAGCGCGCCCTTGTAGTCCGCCGTGATCTTCGAGTCGCGGTAGTCCTTGGTCTTGCCCTTGAACTTGAAGAGCTTGCCCTCCTCGCCGAGCCGCTGCAGGGCCCGCGCCTTCCGCTCGAAGGCCTGCTTGGGCATGCCGGGCTTCCACTCCAGCGTGACGGTGTGCGGGTCCTTCGTCGAGTCCGGCCGGTCCTTGCCGATCCCGCCGCCGTCGCGGACGGCGTCCTGGTTGCGGGAGCGGGTGACGATGCTGTTCAGCATCGTCTCGATGTTCTTGTCGTTGCGCGCGTGGTTGTCGCCCATCGCCCGCACGCCCTTGGACACGTCCTGGAGGTGCCGGTGCAGTTCCTCCTCGGCCTCCTCGATCGCCCGCAGGATCTTCTCCGCCCCGGTCTCGACGGCCGCCGCGAGCGCGCCCTTGCCGCGCGTGCGGTCCAACCCGGCGCGGCTGCGCCGCAGATGGGGGCGGGCACCGGACTCGTGCTCGTCGGCCTGGGTGGTGATCCGGTCGGCCAGCCGGTCGTGGAGGTCCTTGTCGCTGCGTACGGTGTCGCTCACGCGGCGCCTCCCTTGCTGAAGGTGCCCGTGGTGCCGTCGAGCCCTTCCGAGAACCCCTCGGTGCCGGCCCGCAGGGTCTTGCCCGGGCTGTAACCGTCTTGCAGGCCAACGGCGTTGGCGCCGAGCTGGAGGACGAGGTCGGTGGCCATGTTGCCGAGCGCGGAGTAGACCGGGCCCATGGCGACCGACATCAGCTCTTCTACGAGGAGTTGCTCCGCCTCCTTCAACAGCCGCCGCACGATCAGCCGCGTGGCCTGGGTGGCGCCGAGCGCGCCGACCTCGGAGAGCCCGAGCGTGAACGGCGCGGCGGCCTGGGCGGCGATGATCTCGGCGGCCAGGATGCCGAGTTGGACGATGGCGGCGACCTTGGCGCCCGCTACGGCGACGGCGGCGCCGTCCAGTGCCATCGCCCCGAGATCGGCCGCCTCGCCGAGGCGTTCCAGGTGTACGTCGCTGACTTTGCCCCAGTGCTGCAGGAAGGCGGCGGTCGCGATGCCCTCGTTTCCTTCCAGGAACTCCCGGACGAGGCCCGCCGTGGCGTCCTTCCCCTCGCGCATCTGCGAGGCGAACGAGCGCAGGCCGTCGGCCATGTCGCGGTAGTCGTCCTCGTCGACGTTGGGCCACTCGACGCCGATGAGATCCAGCACCCACGCCGCCTCGTCGGGCAGCACGACTCCCATCTCCCCGTTCCCCCTTCGCCTTGGCAGGACCGTTTCGGGTCACGCGTGCGACGGCCGAACTCTACTACGGGGGTGGGAATTTGCTCGGGGGACGGGAGGGGTGGGCGTTGGTGTGCGGCTCCTCAAGTGCCGTTACGTGGTGACGGAGTTCAGCGTCGGCCGAAGGGGTTCTCCAGCCGGGAGCCGCCCAGCCCAACGGAGTTGGAGGATCCCCAGGGTCCGGCGGGTCCGGCGGAACGCTCGGCGGCGGCGCGCCGCTCTGCGCCGTCCTCCCGTGAAGTGCCGTCCTCGGCAACGGCGTTGGCACCGACGCTCTCGTCCTCGACCTCGTCCCGCCGCGCCGCCTGCCACGCCCCGAACCGCTCCCCGGCCTCCCGCGCCTCCGCCTCGGACCGTCTCTCCCCGGCCCGGCGCACCTCGGCGGCCCCGGAGAACAACGCAGCCGTGTACTCCGGGTCGGTGAACGCCTGTTGAGGGGACAGCTCCCCGCGCAGCACGCCGTTCGCCATCTCCCGCAACTTGGGATCGGCCCCCGTGCTCAGCGCGCGCAGCGCCCGGCGCAGACTACGGGCCCGCTCCTCGTCCTTGGCGACGTCCAGCAGCTCGCTGTCGGCCACCTCACGCCCGTCCGGCACGCGAACCTCCCCCTTCCCTTCCCGTACGCCAGTCGCGCCCAGTATCCAACAGCCCTATGGGGATTGGGAGGTCGGAATCCTTGGCCGGGGCGCGGCCTCGCGGCTCGGAAAATGAGTCGCCTTCGATCCCCGAACCGTGCTTACACTCCGCCCATGACGTACTTCTTCCACCTCCGCTAGGCACCGCCGGCGAATCGAGGACTCCCGTCGCCGGCGACGCGGGGCGGCGGAGCGCTACCCCGAGTGCTGACGTGGAAGAAGAACACCCCATGCACACGCCCCTCGTGGCACGCTGCCTGCGCGGCCTGGAAACCCTCGTGGCCACCGAGATCGTCGGTTCCGGCCCGGCCGCCGTCACCGAACTCCGCCACCGCGAAGTCCACTTCACCGCAGCCGGCCCCCTGCCGCCGCAACTCCGAACGGCGGACGACGTCTTCCTGCTCGCGGCCCGCCGCCCGGACATCGGTACGACACGAAGGGCGCTGCGCGAACTGGTGGAGCTTGCGGAACTGGCCGAACCGACGGAGCCGGTCGGGTTGTCGGAGCACACCGGCATCGACATCTCGGCGTCCTTCCTCGGCAGCCGGACCTTCACGCGCTACGACGCCGAGGACGCCGTAGGCCAGGCCCTGGCCCACCGGCTCAGCGTCCCGTACCACTCACGTCGTACCGGAATCGCGCCCCCACCCGGCTCCCGGGGCTGGCGCCTGACCTTGGACGGCACGTACGCCACGCTCCTGCTCCGAACCGAGGACCGCCCGCTGCACCGCCGCGCCTACAAGCGGCACGCCCTCCCGGGCACCCTGCACCCACCGCTGGCCGCGGCGATGGCGGTCCTGGCCGACATCCGCCCCGGAGCCACCGTCCTCGACCCGTGCTGCGGCGCCGGAACTCTCCTGATCGAGGCGGCACTTGCTCACCCCGACGCCCACTTCCGAGCCCACTTCCGAGGCTTCGACCTCTCCCCGGACGCGATCACCGCGGCCAGCGCCAACGCGGACGACCTCCCGATCGCGATCCATCGCGCCGACGCGGGCCGCCTACCGCTCCCCTCGGCATCCATCGACCGCGTCCTGTGCAACCCGCCCTGGGGCACGCAGGTTTCGGCGGGCGGCCTGCTCGCCGAGGGCCCGTCCCGCTGGTGGACGGAACTGCGCCGCGTCCTCGCCCCGACCGGCACGGCCGTACTCCTCCTCGCGGACCGCGACGCCGTAACCGCCGCCCTGGAGCACGACTTCACGCCCGTACTCGTACAGCGCCTGCGTCTGTCGGGGGCGCAGCCCTTCCTGGTCCACCTGATGCGGGATGACCGTGTCAGAGGGAAGGCCGATCGAAAAGAGCGAGTTCTTCCGGGTCCGGGGCCTGGAAGACCCGCGCGTACTCCTTGAGCAACTCCCGGCTGACCGGCACGGTCCCAGGCGTACCGTCCTCGCCCCGCGCGGCGAGCCGCCTGCACAACTCCTCGAAGGGAACGGCGAGATAACGCAACTCGACGCCAACCCCCATCGCCCGAGCGGCCGTTCGCTTCTCATCCCGCTCGGACCGCCCCCAGAACCCGTACTCCAGAACCACACTCTGCCCAAGCCGCAACAACTTCTGAGCATGCCCCCAAAAGAGCTCCTCCAGCCGCCCCCGCAACTCCTCGTCGAACAGATCGACTTGGAGCTGCGCCATCCACTCGTCGGGACACAGCCGTACGGCAGGAATCTGGCTCACCAGCCGTTTGGCCAGCGTGGTCTTGCCGGATCCGGGGAGCCCGCAGAGCAGGATGAGCCGGGGGCTCGGGGCGGTGCCCATGGGGTGCTCCTCTTTGCTGTACACCGTTTTGCTATACGCCGACGGGAGCTGCTTCGGCGTCCTTTACGGCCCTGTCGCGCCGTACGCCACGCAGCGCGCCGGACCAGGCGACGACCTGGTCGAGCATGCCACGCACGGCGCCGTCGAGCCCC
Source organism: Streptomyces sp. NPDC047072 (assembly GCF_040643855.1). NCBI lineage: Bacteria > Bacillati > Actinomycetota > Actinomycetes > Kitasatosporales > Streptomycetaceae > Streptomyces > Streptomyces sp. NPDC047072. The sequence goes on from NZ_JBEYVC010000216.1 coordinate 10,343, forward strand.
TCCGGCGGAACGAACGAACCGGTCGAGAACGCGGGGATCAACGGGACGGCGGGCTGTGCCCGAACGGTGGCCACCTGCAACTCGGCGAGCACGAGCCGCAACGCCTCGGCGGCCCGGACCCCCGCGGCCCAGCCGCCGTAGCTGACGATGCCGGCGGCCTTGTCGTTCCACTCCCGGTAGACGTAGTCGAGCGCGTTCTTGAGGGCGCCGGGGAAGGAGTGGTTGTACTCCGGGACGAGGAAGACGTATCCGTCGAAGCCGTCGACCACAGCGGACCAGTCGCGGGTGTGGGTGTGCTCGTACTGCCGGAGATTCGGATTCCCGCCTTCGTCGAGATTGCCGAGGCGGTGGTCGGCGAGATCGACGAGCGCGTACTCGGCACCGCCGTGCGCGTGGGCGGTGTCGAGCACCCAACGGGCGATCTGCTCGCCCCTGCGTCCGGGGCGGGTGCTGCCGAGGACGATGCCGATGCGGAGTGCCATGGGGGTACCTCTCCCTTTGCCTATAAGTTGACGCATCAACTCTAGGAGGATTGAGTTGACGCGTCAACATGCATGCTCGATATGCTTCGCCCATGGCCGAGCCCCCCACCCTGAGCCCCGAGGAATGGGCCCTCTGGGACACCTGGATGCAAGCCCAACGCCTCCTCACCCAGGAACTCGACCGAGGCCTCCAACGCGACTGCGGCATCTCGAAACCGGAGTTCAGCGTCCTGATCACCCTCTGGCAGACCCCGAACCACGAACTCCGCGTAGGCGAACTCGCAGATTCCCTCACCTGGGAAAAATCCCGCGTCTCCCACCTCCTGACCCGCATGGAATCCCGCTCCCTGGTGACCCCCGTCCATGCGGGCGCCCCGGGCCGACGGACGGGGGTGACACTGACGCCGAAGGGGCGCGAGGTGGCTCAACAGGCTCTGCTTGTCCATGCGGGCAACATCCGCCACCTTTTCTTCGACACGATCACGCCTGAGCAGGTGGAGGTGTTTCGGGAGTGGGGGGAGCGGATGATCGATCGGATGGAGCCGGGGTCTCGCTTTACGGGTGAGGGCCGCTGAACGTTCCGACGACGCGGGACCAGGCCCAGAGGGCTCGGCGCGCGCCTTGCAGAGCGGTCCCCGGCAACTCTGGTCGGAGGTCGAGGCCGCTGTCTCCCAGTGGTTGGGTGCCGGGTGCCCTGAGCTGGGGCGTTACGGGCTCACGGTGACGCCCGACGAGAACCGTCGGCATACAGAAGACCAACGGCCCGGTACACCATCGAGGTTGAGCCCGAGGCGGTCAATGTGCCCGGCAGCCGGAGCCGCACCGCCCACATCAGCGACGGCACCGCCAGCAACGCGGGCACTACGGCCGACCGCCTGCCGTCAGCGTCCCGACGCCCGGAAACCGCCGGACGCAGGACCGGTCCCACCTCGGCAGCCGAGACCCGCCGGTCCGGCATGAAAGGAGACGGTGCTGTCGACGAACCGGCCGTATGCCCATTCGGGAGACCCGACACGGAGTCGCACATAGCCGTACGCCCCGAGAGCGCCGACCGGCGAGGCGAGATGGCCCCGCCGGGAGCATGGCTGTCTACGGCGCGGCGACGCGGGCGTTGCACTGACACCGCTCAGTGGGTAGGGCCAAGGGCAGTTCACCTTCAGCTATCGACGGGAGCCCCCTGTGACCAACTTGGTGCCGTGGCAGCAGCGCCTGTCCTCCGGAACGGAAGACATCCAGGACGAGGTGATCCGCTGGTACCAGCAGACGCGACACGGCAAGGCGTACATCCCGGCCATGATCTGGGGCACGCTCCAGACCGAGGCCTACGCCACGGTGATCCTCCGCCGAGTCGTCGACTTCCTCGAAGTCCCGAACGACGTGCCCGCGGGCGTGGCCAAGCGGATGGAACGCCAACAGGTCCTGTACGACGGCGAACACCACTACGACGTGATCCTGGGAGAGCAGGCCCTCTACACGAACGTCGGCGGCCCGACTGTGATGCGCGAGCAGATGCAGCGCCTCCTGCGGGACTTCGACCTACCGTCCCTGAAGCTGGGCATCCTTCCCAGGACCGCCGAGACCGACGTGGTCCCCATGCCCGGCTTCAACATGCACGACAACGGCCGAGCCCACTACGAACTCGTCTCGACCGGCGTCGACATCACCGACCCAAGCGAACTCGCACTGCACGACAAGGCGCTCGCTGCTCTGAGCGAGGCCACCTATTTCGGGGACCTGGCCAAGGATCTGATCAACGAGGCCTTGGTCTTCTGGAGCAACGATTGAAGGCTGCAGAGCCTTGGCCTTGGATCTTATGGTCGTGACTACTCAGGGGTGACGCCGTCGTCAGGAGTTACGGCGACGATGGCCACAGCAGGCGGTGGCGGTGCCGGTGTGTATACGTACGCCACTGCCAGCCCTGGCACGCCATCTCGCGGTTCGAGTCTCGTCTTGCGAACCTCCACACCCTCGCGGCTGGGCGGACCGAGCAGCACTCCGAGCCTGGGCACCTGTTCCAGCTCCTGCCGGAGTATTTCCAGTGCCTGCTCGGCTCCGAGCGCCTTCGCTCGTTCGGCCGCTCGCACTGTGACGACCGCGATCACACCGCTCACTGGCCCTGTGCCTCTCGCTTCAACCGCGTCGCGAGGTCGATGCCCTCCTGTACGGCGATGTCGAACTCGGGGTCCTGGTAGAGGCGAATCCTGCCCCGATAGTCGACGATCACCGCTGCGACAGCGTTGAGGTCGGTCTCCGACGAAGCCTCCAGCGCACGCTGAAGGTCTGCCTCGAAGGACTCCCGGTCACCGGGAAAGCCATGGCCGGCCCGGAGAGCGGCTCGAATGTCGCCGATGGTCTTCAACGGCAGCGTCGCAGGTCCGGGCGTCTCGGCGTGCTGTGCGCTCACGATCGTCTGCTTCCTTGTCGTCTTCTGTCTTAAGAGGAGTGTCCTACAGCGGAATGAGAGCCGCCGAGGAAGCACCTCGTAAGTACGCCAAGCGTCAGTTCGCCAGGACACCACCGACGAAGGCGCGCCATGCGGCGCCAGTGAGAGTGATCTTCGGTCCTGCCCCCAGCTTGGAGTCGCGCACGAGAATTTCGGCCCCGGAGGACGCGCACTCGACGCACTCCCCTCCCGCGCCGTTGCTGTACGACGACCTGATCCACACCGGGTGGCCACTGCCCTCGACCCCTGCATTGCTCACTTTGCGTATTCCTTCAGCACTGTTTCGATCAACTGGACGGAGCGTTGGGGACTCAGGGCCGCAGCGCGCAGCCCGTCGAAGGCCCTGGTGTACTCACGAACATGATGCTCGCCCTCCAGGTACACGGCATCGGTGATGCCGTCGCGGTACACCAGGTCGGGGTCCTCTTGGTCCGGGAAGCCGAGCATCGTAAAGGTGCCTGTGGCCGGATAGGTACCCGCATCGAAGGGAAGGACCTGCACGGTCACGCACGGCAACTCGGCCGAATCCAGCACGTGTTCAAGCTGCTCTCGCATCAGAGCCCGATCTCCGATGATGTTGCGGAGAGCACCCTCGTTCACGATGAACCAGGCATCGGGGGCATCGGCCCGAGTCAGCAGAGCCTGGCGCTCCATGCGTACCCGCACGGCCTTGTCGATGTCCTCGGCCGACATGTGGGCTCCCGTTTTGTGAAGCTCGCCGGTGTACGCCTCGGTCTGCATGAGTCCGGGGAGCAGTTCGCACTGGTACTGGCGGAACGTGGCGGCCTCCTGCTCAAGACCGATGTAGATGTTGAACCACTCGGGGACGCCAGAGCCGTGGACCTGCCACCAGCCGCGAGTCTTGGCCTCCCGGGCCAACGCTTTGAGGAACTCTCGTAGCTCGTCGCTGGTGCCGTAGAAGCGGCACAGGGCTTCGATGTCCGATGGTTGAACCCGACCGCTGCCCGTCTCCATGCGGTTGACCTTGGAACCACTCCAGTCCAGCGACTCGCCGACTTGTGCGCAGGTGAGCGCGCTCTTCTCGCGGAGCTTCTTCAACTCGATCGAGAGCCGCCGACGGCGTGCCGTGGGTGATCCGGCCATCTCAACAACCTCTCGGGTAGCGGGTGTTCAGTCTCGCGCCAAGGAGCCTGCCTGCCAATCACTCGGAAGTGGGAATCTCTTCCTGCACATTGCATAACGGGATGGGTGCACGTCACTCTGATCATTGAGGCGACTCAACGTGATGTCGCGTAACGCTCCGTTCAAGTTCGCGGAGCGGGCAGACGAGAGGGGTCTTCGTGGTCCAGGAAGCGTGTATGTCTCGGAAACCGTGGGGTCTGGCTTTCACGGCCGAACCCGAGGGAGTCGGCGCGTTGCGCCGGATCATGCGGCTCCACCTGGGGATCTGGGGGCTGCACGACATCTCCGACCAGGCTCAGCTCTGTGTCAGCGAGTTGGTGTCCAACGTCATCAACCACGTGGGTGCGGGCACGCCGGCCACGCTCAAGGTCTCCATGAACGGAACCCGTGTGCGCATCGAGGTCCATGACCCGGATACGCGCGCCTTGCCGACTCTCCTCGACGCCACGCCGGATGCCGAGTTCGGTAGGGGAATGGCGCTGGTCGGAGCGGTTTCGGACCGCTGGGGCGTCCAGCTCCAGGCCGACCGGAAGGTCACGTGGTGCGAGTTGCAGACGGGGTTGCCTTCAGCCGAGGGTCATGCCGGAGGTGCTCGTGTGAGCCGAGTGGAGACCTTGCTGAGCGAATACGGCTGCGCATGGGGGCACCTGTGGCAGGCGGGGGCTGGTGCGGTGGCGGTTGTCGAGGAGGCGGCGATCGATGTGATGGTCGATGCTCTCCACTGGCTGAGGGTTCACGGGCGCGACGTCGACGAAGCCTTTGAACGCGTGCAGACGCGGTTCGCGACGGAGGCTGAAGGCGGCGAAGGACTCGGGGCTTGAGGTGCGAGGGACTTCGATGCTGAGCGGTGGACATGCTGGGACGGGCAGAGCGACGGCAACTGCTACCGGGGGGATTGGGGGCTTTGTCCCAGGCGCCAGGACATGCGACCAGGTCCGCTTCGGGCAGGGGTGGGATGAATCGGCCAATCTCTCGCCGTTTGCACCGCTCAGCCTCGAAGCCCTGATTAGGAGGAGACTCGGACCACGACCGGCTTCGACAGTGTGTGGCCCAAGACCTCTGCTTCTATCCGGCGGCGATGGTCGAGTACGTCCAGACATCCGCCGGGAGTTCGTGATGGAGATCCCAGGTGATCGCCATCGGCTTGCTGCCGGTGTGGTCCACGTAGGTGGCCGGGCCCAAGAACATCCATGGTTCCGACTTGCCGATTGCGTTGCGCTTGTAGCGGCGGAGAAATAGCAGGATATTGCTTCCCTCGCGCTCATGCCGCTGGTAACGCAGGCCTGTTGGAGAATTCTCGGCCGTATTACCCTGGGACTCCCAGTGAAGCCGGGTGGGGCTGATCGCGTAGTCCTTGTAGCGGACGTTGGGGGAGAAGTCGCGCTCGTTCTTCTCCAAGGTGATCAGCAGGGCGTCCGTCTTGATCTCCTCGATCCAACTCACACCTTGGCTGAAGACTCCGGGCATCTGCCCGCCCAATCGTGCAACGCCCAGCGCCGCCAGGATTTCGGAGCGGTTGTAAGCACTGTGAATATTCAGGGGGAGATGGCGAAGCGATCCTTCAAGGGTGATGGGGAAGTGATCCGTGCGGTCGAGGACATATGACAGGGCTTGCCGGAGTTCGTCTCGAACCAACTGCTGGGATCCGAGGGACCCGAGGCCACCGCGGTAGTCGGAGAAACCACCTGCCCTGTCCCACAGGTTGAAGAAAAGCATACGGGCGTATGCCTGCTCGGCGTGGGTGAGAGAGTCGTAGTCGGGGGCGTCGTCAGCGATTAGGCGCAGGTACATCCGAGCGCGGTCGGGATCGTCGACGTGGAGGAATGCGTGCACGCGCTTGAGGAGGTCCTCTTCGCCGGGCAGCGGGGCCTCTTTCACGATCCCCGCCTTGCGAAGGATCTTGGTCCAGGAGTTATCGTTCTTGTAGAGCTCCTTGATGTCACGCCTGCTCTCGCGTAGGTAGGCATCGAGCCTGGGCGTGCTGTAGATCCTCACCTCCTTCGCCAGCGTATTGATGGTGGCGTTAATTTGTGTGCGGATGTTGTCGAGGATGAGTTTCTTGGATTTCCCTTCCAGGATGATCTGGCAGCCCGAAGGGAGGTGGGGGAAGTCGCGCTCGATGTCGTCGACCAGACGAGCGCGTGACAGGTTCGTCAGCGCGCGGAACTGCTCCTCGAAGCGGAACTCCGCCCGGTGCTGGCCGATGAAGTCGAGGACTGTCAGCACAGGCTTGTTCGGCGTGCGACGCAGACCACGTCCGAGTTGTTGCAAGAAGACGGTCGCACTGTTGGTAGGGCGCAGGAGGAGGAGAGTGTCGACGTCTGGGATGTCCAAGCCCTCGTTGAAAAGATCCACCGAGAAGATGACTTGGATTTTTCCGTCCGAGAGATTCTTCAGTGTCCGCTCACGCTCTCCGGGTGTCGACTCGCTGTCGAGCGCCGCAGCCCGGAAGCCGGCGTTCTCGAATTGCCTCGCCATGAAGTGTGCGTGCGCCTTGGTCACGCAGAAGCCCAAGGCGCGCATGGCGGCAGGGTTCGCGATCTTGTCCTTGACCTGCTTGACGACGATGAGAGCCCGTGCGTCGCTGGCCGTGTAGACGTTGCCGAGTTCGTCCCGGTCGTACGAACCCGCGCGCCAGTTCAGCTGAGTCAGGTCTGTGCCGTCCGGGATACCGAAGTAGTGGAACGGGCACAGTAGATCGGCTTCGAGTGCCTCCCACAGTCGCATTTCGGCAGCGATCCGACCGTCGAAGAACTCGTCCTGGACGTTGAGTCCGTCCATCCGCTCCGGCGTTGCCGTGAGGCCGAGTAGTTCAGTCGGTTTGAAGTGGTCGAGGATGCGGCGGTATGTGGTTGGATGGTGTCCCGCCGAGTGGTGTAGTCACTGACCGAGCTGATTCGGTCCCTGCGGTGGGAAAAGCTGGTGGTCGTCCTCGGCCGGTTTGGCGGT
>NZ_JBEYVC010000217.1:0-17312 GCF_040643855.1 Streptomyces sp. NPDC047072
CGCCCGGTTACATTCCGAACCCGGAAGCTAAGCCTTACAGCGCCGATGGTACTGCAGGGGGGACCCTGTGGGAGAGTAGGACACCGCCGAACAATTTTTGAGAAAACCCCCGTGCCATTCGGCACGGGGGTTTTCTGCGTTTAGGGTCAATGGCATGCGCTATGACCTCGTGATCTTCGACAATGACGGTGTTCTCGTCGACAGCGAGCCGATCTCCAACCGGCATCTCGCCGCCTATCTGACCGAGCTCGGGCATCCGACCTCCTACGAGGACTCCATCCGCGACTACATGGGCTCCGCCATGCACCGGATCCATGAGCTCGTCCTGGAGCGGACCGGACAGCGGTTGCCCGAGGACTTCGATGACGTGTTCCACGCTCGGGTCTTTGCCGCGTTCGAGCGGGAGTTGCAGCCGGTCGCCGGTGTCGCGGGCGTACTGGAGAAGCTGGCGGCGGACGGGGTGCCGTACTGTGTCGCCTCCTCCGGGAGTCATGAGCGGATCCGGGTCGGGCATCGGGCGACCGGGCTGGACCGGTGGTTCGAGGACGAGCGGATCTTCAGTTCGCAGGACGTGGGGCGGGGGAAGCCGGCGCCGGATCTCTTCCTGTACGCGGCCGAGCGGATGGGGGGCGAGCCTCGGCGCTGTGTCGTCGTAGAGGACAGTCCGTTGGGGGTGCAAGCCGCCAACTCGGCTCATATGGATGTCTATGGGTTCACTGCTATGACTCCTGCCGACAAGCTCGCGGGGGCCACGCAACTCTTCTCCAACATGGGGGAGTTGGCCGACCTGCTCGTCTGACATTTGTCATGTGGAGCTCCGGACGATCGTTTCTAGTGGGGGTCGGGGTCTCGGCGGGAAGCTGAGGGCATGACGAAGACGACGAAGAAGAACGCCCTGGTCCCGCTGCTTCTCGACGTGGCCGTGCCGATCGGTTCGTACTACCTGCTCAAGGACGGGCTCGGGATGAGCACGCTCGCCGCGCTGGGGTGGAGCAGTGTCGGGCCGGCGCTGCGGACCGTGTGGGGCGTGGTCAGGGAGCGCGCGCTCAATGGGCTCGCGGTGCTGATTCTCTTCGTGAACGTCGTCGGGCTGCTGCTCAGCCTGGTCGCCGGGGATCCGCGGCTGATGCTCGCCAAGGAGAGCGGGGTCAGCAGTGTGGTCGGGATCGGCATCCTTGTGTCCGTGGTGATGGGGCGGCCGATGATGACCGCCGGGATGAAGCCCTGGCTCGTGAAGGGGATCGCCGAGCGGGAGGCCGCTTGGGCGCGGCTGGCCGAGGGGTCCGTGGAGTTCCGGCGGGCCGAGCGGGTCTTCTCAGTGGTGTGGGGGGTCGTACTGCTGGGGGAGTGCGTGGTGCGGGTCGTGGGGGCGTACACGTTGCCGGTGGACACCATGGTCTGGCTCGGGACGGTCATCATGGTCGTCTCGATGAGTCTGGCGTTCCTCGTGAGCGGGGCGCTCGCCGCCGGGCCCATGGCGCGCATGCTGCTCGCCGAAGCAGCCGCCGCCCAGGCCGTCCAGCACGACAGCGCAGCTCAGAGCGTCGAACGCCCTGCTCTCCGCCCCGCCGTCGCGCTCGCCGAGTAAAGCTGAGGGAAATTCATCTTTGGCTGGATCTACCCACGAGTACGTTGGGGCCCTACGCTCGCCGCCATGACAGATGTGCTGCGGCGCGGTAGGGCCTCACTGGCGTTCAGCTTCTTCGCGCAAGGCGTCGCCTTTGCTCTGCTGGTCACCCGGATTCCGGCCATCCAGGACCGCTACGGGGTCTCCGACGCGCTGCTGCCCGCCTTCCTGGCGGCCGTGCCGGTCCTCGCCGGGGTCGGGAGCGTGTCGACCGAGCAGTTGGTGAAGAGGATCCGGCCCAGTCGGCTGCTGCGGTGGGCCCAGCCCGTCGTACTCCTGGCGCTGCTCGGGGTGGGCGCGGGGGACTCGCTGGTCGAGCTGGGGGTCTCGCTCGCCGCGTTCGGGCTCGCCGTGGGCATGCTCGACGCGTCCATGAACATGCTCGGGGTGAGTCTGCAGCGGGCGTACGGGCGCAGCATCATGCTGAGCTTCCACGCGGTGTTCAGCCTCGGCGGGATCGTCGGGGCCTCGCTCGCCTGGGTGGGGGCGCACTGGCACCTCGCGCTGTTCGTGTCCTATCTGCCGGTCGTGCTGGTGCTGCTGCCGGCGGCGCTGGTGGGGAGCCGGTGGTATGTCGATGGGGACGGGACCGTCGTAGCGGAGAAGGCGGAGGGTGGGGAGCCGCTCGTCTTCAAGTTGCTGCTGCCGCTCTGTCTGGTGATGACCTTCGCGTACATCGGGGACTCCACCGTCTCCAACTGGAGTGCCAAGTACCTCCAGGACGTGCTGGGGAGCAGTGAGCAGCTCGCGACCGTGCCGTACAACGTCTACATGGTGACCACGCTGATCGGGCGGGCCGTCGGGGACTTCGGGGTACGGCGGTTCGGGGCGGCGACGGTCGTACGGCTGGGGGCGCTGGTGGCGGCCGGGGGGTTCGCGGTGGTGGCCGTGGCGCCCGGGCCGTGGGTGGGGATGCTCGGGTTCACGCTGCTGGGGATGGGGTTGTGCGTGCTGGTGCCGCAGACGTTCGCGGCGGCCGGGCGGCTGTTCCCCGGGGCGTCCGATGCGGCCGTGGCGCGGCTCAATGTCTTCAACTACGTGGGGTTCCTGGTCGGTTCGCCGTTGGTGGGGGCGCTCGGGGACGCCTGGAGCTATCGCGGGGCCATGCTGGTGCCGATGCTGTTGGTGCTGGTGACGCTGGTGTACGCCAAGTCGTTCGCCGCTCAACCGGACCGATACGGTGGCGGGCATGAGCGGCCGCGCACAGTTGATGTGGGATGAAGCGGTAACGGGCTACGACTTCGGTCCGGACCATCCGATGGATCCGGTCCGACTTGCCCTGACCCGACGGTTGGTGGAGGCCTTCGGGCTGGACCGGGACGTGGACGTCGTGGCCGCGAAGGCGGCCGGGGAGTCGACGTTGCGGCTGGTGCACCGGGAGGACTACGTCGAGGCCGTGAAGGCGGCCTCCGTGGATCCCGGGGCGGCCGACCAGTCGTACGGGCTGGGGACGATGGACGATCCGGCGTTCGCGCGGATGCACGACGTCTCGGCGCTGATCGCGGGGCAGTCGGTGGGGGCCGCGGAGGCGGTGTGGCGGGGGGACGCGCTGCACGCGGTGAACTTCGCGGGCGGGCTGCACCACGCGATGCCGGGGGGTGCGTCGGGGTTCTGCATCTACAACGACGCGTCGCTGGCCATTGCTCGGTTGCTGGAGTTGGGGGCCTCTCGGGTCGCTTATGTCGATGTCGACGTGCATCACGGGGACGGGGTGCAGGCGGCGTTCTGGGAGGACCCTCGGGTGCTGACGATCTCGTTGCACGAGCATCCCCGCACGCTCTTTCCGCAGACCGGGTGGCCCGAGGAGACCGGGGCGGACTCGGCGGAGGGGTCCGCGGTGAACGTGGCGTTGCCGGCGGGGACCGGGGACGCGGGGTGGTTGCGGGCGTTCCATGCCGTGGTGCCGGAGTTGATTGCTGAATTTCGGCCGGATGTGCTGGTGACCCAGCATGGGGCCGATACGCATTTCGAGGATCCGCTGGCTCATCTCGCGGTGTCTCTGGATGCTCAGCGGGCTGTGCAGGTCGCGTGTCATGAACTGGCGCACGAGTACGCCGGGGGGAAGTGGGTCGCGCTGGGGGGTGGGGGGTACGCGGTGGTGGAAGTGGTGCCGCGGTCCTGGACGCACTTGGTGGCGATCGCGGCGGGTCGGCCTGTTGAGCCGGCTGCTGAGGTGCCGGAGTCTTGGCGGCAGGAGGTGTTCGCTCGGACTCGGCAGCTGGCGCCGGCGCGGATGACTGATGGGCGGTGGCCTGTGTCGTACGCGGAGTGGGATGCGGGGTATGACCCTGCGGATCGGTTGGATCAGGCGGTGCTTGCTACTCGGCGGGCCGTTTTTCCGTTGCGGGGGTTGTTGGCCTAAGGGGGTGCCTCGCCCTCCGGGTTGGCGGGTGCGGGCCCGTCGTGGCTGGTCGCGCAGTTCCCCGCGCCCCTAGGGGGGTTTACGCCAACTGCGCCAATTTTCCCTGTTCCTCTCACTTCCCTCGGTCCTCTTCGCCACCATCACTCCCGTGTTGAGTACCGGCGCCCTGCGCGCCCATCTGCTTGCTGCTCGTCTGGCCGGGGCCGTGGCCACCTCTCGGGAGGAGAGTCTGCGGAGTTATCGGTTGTTCGCGGCTCGGGATCCGCGGGTGTTGATCGGGATTGATCCTGAATGGTCGTGGAGTGAGCGGGATTTGATCGGGCTCATGGCGGACAAGTGCGGTGTTTCGAGCGATCCGAGTCATAGGTCCGGGCATGATTTGATCGATCCCGACCGGACGCTCGCCGCGCTGGACGCCTTCGCGGAGCGCCTCGCGGCAGTTGCCCAGCGCAGCGGCCCCGTGCTGATCGGGACCGGGCATCCGCACCGACTGCTCGGCTTCTACGCCGCTCTCGCGGACGCGCTCTCGGCGGCGGGATGTACCGTCCTCACCCCTGCGCATGGTCGCCGTGTCGACATAACGACCCGGTTCGGTCTACGCACGTACAACCTTGACTACGTACGAGGAGTCGCGCTCGTGCGGGAACCGGACGCGAAGAGCTCCGGTGGTGAGCCGGGCGCACACACGCATTCACCGCTCCCGGTTCGGACCGCGCTGGCCGCCGCGGCCGAGAGTGGCGGGCCGCTTCCGGAGCTCGTGATCGGGGATCACGGCTGGGTCTGCGGAGCAGGTCAGCTGGGGTTTGAGGCCATTGGTCTTGCCGATACGGATGACCCCGCGCTCTTTGTGGGGGAGGCCGAGGGGGCCGTGTCCGTCGTCGTTCCACTTGATGACGCTGTGCGGTCTGATTACTACCTGCCGCTGACCCGCTACGTACTCAATCGAGCGTGTCTGTCACAGTAGGCCGCCGATGGGTGCACCTCTTCCCCACTTGCATCACCCGCCCCTACATTGGGGAGTGAGCACGCAACGACGAAGAGTCACCGGAAGGGGAAGCCGGTGGCCGTCGAGTGCGGAAGGTTCAGGTGTGTCATGGCTGCTGAACAGAGGCCTCTGAGCGAGGTTCAGTTCCTTACCGTGGCGGAGGTCGCCTCGGTGATGCGAGTGTCGAAGATGACCGTGTACCGGCTGGTGCACAGCGGTCATCTGCCCGCGATCCGGGTGGGGCGGTCCTTCCGCGTCCCCGAGAACGCGGTTCACGAGTACCTCCGCGAGAGTTATGTGGGGGTGGAGACGGCCTGACGACTGTGGTTCCGGGGAGGTCCCCTCAGGGGTCTCAGGGCACTCGCGGACCCCTGCCCGATCTCCCCGGTTCACCTCGATTACGACCTCAGCGCTCGGGCGGGTAGGCTAGCCCCTCGTAGGTCGTATGGGCCCATGATGCCCAGCACCGAGTGATGAGAAGTGAGCGAGGGTAGTCGTGGGCTCTGTTATCAAGAAGCGGCGCAAGCGGATGGCGAAGAAGAAGCACCGCAAGCTGCTCAAGCGCACGCGCGTTCAGCGTCGCAACAAGAAGTAAGCGACGCCGCGTAAGTAGCGTGATTGTGGCCCCCCACCCGAATCCGGTGGGGGGCCACACGCATAACCCCGTGGGCTGGATGTCGTCACCTCGTGCAGTGGGCGGTCATCACAGCGCAACATCGACCCGCTAAGTTGGCCGCCACGGGGAACGCGAACAGACCCTAGGGCTTAAAGGAAGGCGCTGATCTTGGGAAAGGTCGTGCTCGTGACCGGAGTGGCCCGTCAGTTGGGGGGCCGGTTCGTACGACGGATCCAGCGTGACCCGCAGGTCGACCGGGTGGTCGCGGTGGACGCGGTGCCGCCCGAGCACCATCTGGGCGGGGCCGACTTCATCCAGGCGGACATCCGGCAGCCCGGTATCGCGCGGGTGCTGGCCGAGACGGCCGCCGACACGGTCGTCCACCTGGATGTGACCGGGACGCCGCTCGGCAGCGGCAGCCGGGCCTCGCTGAAGGAGAACAACGTCATCGGCACCATGCAGTTGCTGGGTGCCTGTCAGAAGTCGCCGACGGTCAAACGGCTCGTCGTGAAGTCCAGTACCAACGTGTACGGTTCCGCGCCGCGCGATCCCGCGGTGTTCACGGAGACCACCCCGCCGAAGTCGCTGCCGAGCGGCGGGTTCGCCAAGGACACCGTCGAGGTCGAGGGGTACGTCCGCGGGTTCGCGCGGCGCCGGCCCGATGTGGCCGTGTGTGTGCTGCGGTTCGCGAACATCCTGGGGCCGACCGCCGACACCCCGTTGGCCTCGTACTTCGCGCTGCCGGTGCTGCCGACCGTGTTCGGCTACGACCCGCGCCTCCAGTTCGTGCACGAGGACGACGTGATCGAGGTCCTCAGGATCGCCTCGCACGAACCGGCGCGGTCCACGCTCAACAGCGGCACCTTCAACATCGCGGGCGACGGCGTGCTGCTGCTCTCGCAGTGTTCGCGGCGGCTGGGCCGGCCCACCGTGCCGCTGCTGCTGCCGGCCGTCACCTGGGCCGGATCGCTGGTCCGTACGCTCGGGATGACGGACTTCTCGCCCGAGCAGATCCGGCTGCTGACCCACGGCCGGGTGGTGGCGACGACCCAGATGCGCGAGACGCTCGGATTCCGGCCGAAGTACACCACGGCGGAGACCTTCGCGGACTTCGCGCGCAGCCAGGGCCCGGGGCTGCTGCCGCCGGAGGCCCTCGCCGGGGCCGTCGACCGGATCGCCGCGCTGCCGCAGCTCGCGGGCAGCGGCCACACCCCGACAGGCCACCCCCCGACGCAGAGCGCCAACTGAGGAGCGCATCAACGATGGCGGATGCCAAGGTCATTCCGTTCGACGACGACCGGTCCCGTGCGGGTGCCGTACCGCGGCCGCAGCGGCGCCGGAGCGCGGGGAGCCGGCGCAAGGGTGCCGAACCCGCGGTGGTCCGCGAGGTCCAGCCCCTGCCCAGCGGCGCGCCCGCGCAGGATGATGTTCCTGTGACGCGTGAGGAACAGCCGCCGGAGCGGGCGGGGGACGAGGGCGGCCTGGAGCGCCGGGTCGCGAGCGGCCTGAACTTCCTGCGGCGGCGGCTCACCGGCGACTACGAGGTCGACGACTTCGGCTACGACGAGGAGTTGACCGACCAGGTCCTGATGTCCCTGCTGCGGCCGGTGTACGAGAAGTACTTCCGGGTCGAGGTGAAGGGCGTCGAGAACATCCCGGCGGAGGGGGGCGCGCTGATCGTCGCCAACCACTCCGGGACGCTGCCGATGGACGGCCTGATGATGCAGGTCGCCGTCCACGACAACCACCCGGCGGGCCGGCATCTGCGGCTGCTCGCCGCGGACCTCGTCTTCATGCTGCCGGTGGTCAACGAGCTGGCCCGCAAGCTCGGTCACACGCTGGCCTGCGCGGAGGACGCGGCACGGCTGCTCCAGCAGGGCGAGCTGGTCGGGGTGATGCCGGAGGGCTTCAAGGGGCTCGGCAAGCCGTTCAACGACCGCTACAAGCTCCAGCGTTTCGGCCGCGGCGGGTTCGTCTCCACGGCGCTGCGGGCGGGGACGCCGATCATTCCGTGCTCGATCGTCGGCGCGGAGGAGATCTATCCGATGATCGGCAACGCGAAGACGGTGGCCCGGCTGCTCGGCTTCCCGTACTTCCCGATCACGCCGACCTTCCCCTGGCTCGGTCCGCTCGGCGCGATCCCGCTGCCGACCAAGTGGACCATTCAGTTCGGCGAGCCGATCCTCACGGACGGCTATCCGCCGGAGGCCGCCGAGGACCCGATGCTGATGTTCAACCTGACGGACCAGGTGCGGGAACAGATCCAGCACACGCTCTACAAGCTGCTGGTGCAGCGGCGGTCGGTCTTTTTCTGATACGGCAACGGGGGCGCCCCTCGCGAGAGAGGCACCCCCGTGGCAGTTAGTTCGCGTCCTCGCCCTCGATGCCCAGGCCCGGCAAGAGGCCGGGGAGGAGCGGGGGCAGGGTGACGTCGGGCTCGGTGGTCGGGGTTGATGTGGACGGGGAGGCTGTGCCGGTGTCCTTCGGTGGGTCCAGGAGGCCGCCGGTGTTGCCGCCGAGCAGGCCGTCGTCCTCGCTGCCGGACGTGGCCGACTTGCTGGGGCCGCTCTCGCCGCTGTGCTCCGAGGAACCGCCGCCGCCCGGGGCCGTCGACCGGCCGGAGCCGGTGGAGGAGTCCGAGGACGTCGAACCGGAGCCCTGCCGCTGGCCGCTGCCGCCGCCGGTCTGCGCGGGCGGCTGGGGGAGCAGGGACTGGAGCGGGGCGACCTCTTGGTCTATGGCGTCGAAGACCTCGGACACCTGGTCGCCGACGTCGCCGAGCTGGACCGGCAGCCGGTCGCGGAGCGCGCCCCAGGCCTCGCGGTGCGAGCGCGAGAAGGCGTCGAGGGCCTGGATGGGGCCGAGCGAGCCGGGGTCGCGTTCGTACGCCTCGTGGAGCAGCCGGTGGCCCTCGGAGGCGTCGTGCCGCATCCCTGAGAGGGTGCGGCGGATCTCGCCCAGGGATTCGTGGTCCAGATGGCCGCCGCGGCCGCGCTCCATCAGCCGGCGGGCCTCGCTGAGCCGGGTGGAGGCCTGGTCGAGGTAGGCCATACCGCGCTCGTCGTCGCCCTCGGACATGTAGGTGAGCTTGAAGTCCTCGATGCCGCGCTTGAGGCCGTACAGCGAGTCCCCGGGGAGGGCGTCGGAGCTCGCGGCGGCGACTCCGCCGAAGGCTCCGGCGGCGACCCCGACGCTCAGGCCGCCCGCGGCCAGGCCCTTGGTGAGCCGGGAACGCGGTCGCAGTTTGCCGAGCGGGCTCGCCCGGTGGGCGCCCTTGGCCCGGTGGGAGCGCTGCTCGGGCACCGAGGCGTCCGCCCCGCCCGCCAGCAGCATGGCCTCCATCGCGGCCACCAGCTGGGCCCGCTGGACGACCTTGACCTCGGGGTCCAGCTCAGGCCTGGGCAGCTCGCCGAGACACTCCGCGAGGGCCAACAGACGGTCCTGCTCGGTCTGTTCCGCGGTGGGGGCCGTACGTCCTTCGGACTGTTCGGCCGCCGGGTCCCGGTCGGACTGCTCCTCCATGGCCTGGGCGAAGGCGTTCGCCCGCCGGTGCGCCGATACGTTCGCGATCACTGGCGGCACCTCCTCTCGTCATGACGGTCGACTCCCCAGGGGGTCCTGAGGGTTGCACACCCTGACCACATGCACACGATCGGGTGATCGATGTCGGCCAGGGAGTGACCACAGGGAGCCTGCATCCCGCACAACGAGCGGCGCGGCACTTGGGTTACGGACTGAGGATGATCGGATCGGGGAGTCAACGGACTTTCACCGAGAGCGAGTTGATGGTGACCAGACGTGTTCGCTCAGCGGGCGTCGTCCGGCAGGAGCCGGGCCAGGGTGCGCACGGCCCGGTACTGGAGGGTCTTGATGGCGCCCTCGTTCTTCCCCATCACCCGGGCGGTCTCGGCGACCGAGAGGCCCTGGAGGAAGCGGAGGGTCACGCACTCCTGCTGCTGCGGGTTGAGCCGGCGGACGGCGTCGAGCAGCGCGGCGTTGGAGAGTGACTCCAGGACGGAGTCCTCGGGGGAGCGCTCGACCTCGTTGGCGTCGAGCATCTCGCCGGTGGTGACCTCCAGGCGGAACCGGCTCGACTTGAAGTGGTCGGCCACGAGGTTGCGGGCGATGGTGACCAGCCAGGCGCCGAAGTCGCGGCCCTGCCAGGTGAAGGTGCCGATCCTTCGGAGCGCGCGCAGGAACGTCTCGCTCGTCAGGTCCTCGGCGGTCGCCTTTCCGCCCACCCGGTAGTAGATGTACCGGTAGACGGTGTCGCTGTACTGGTCGTACAGCCGGCCGAAGGCGTCGGCCTCGCCGGCCTGGGCGCGTTCGACCAGGTCCATCATGCGGGCGCTGTCGCTGTTCGCGGCAGGACGGCGGGCCGTTGCGGCACCGGTCGAACGCCCTCGTCTGCCGACGGCCGCGGAACCTTCCGCCAGCGCGTAGCACGGGCCGATCGGTGCCGTGGCTACGGCAAGTACGGGGACGGCGTACGCGGTGGGGACGAAGCGCAGGAGGTTTTGGACCGTTGCGCGCAGCGTAGCCAGGCCCGAGGCGTCAACCCCGACGTGTGAGGACACGGGACTCCCAGAGGCAGAGCTTGCATCACGTGCAGTGCGGGACCGTTCACCCGTCGTAGCGACGGAGGGGTACCGGTTTGCGTCTGAGGAGAATAACGCTTAGTGCAGGCACTGCTACACCCAGTTGCTCTATTCATCGATTACGTCGCTTCTGTAACCGATTGGGACCCGTTCAAGTGCCGCAGCGTGACCGGTTGTTGATCGAAAACGGTCACGTACTGCCAGGGAACAGGGCGTGTTGTGGCCGTGTGCAGCCAACGCCGCTGCACACGGGGTTACGCCGGTAAAACCCGTGTATTGGTGTGTTTGCCTGGTTAGCGGCGGCGCTTGTGCAGGGCGATCGCCGCTGCCGTGCCGCCCGCCACCGCTCCGACGCCCGCCGCCGCGGGGATGCCGACCTTCGCCGCCTTGCGGCCGGTGCGGTAGTCGCGCAGCCGCCAGTCGAGTTGGCGGGCGTGCTTGCGGAGCTTGGTGTCCGGGTTGATCGCGTAGGGGTGGCCGACCAGCGAGAGCATCGGGATGTCGTTGTGGCTGTCGCTGTAGGCGGCGCAGCGGGAGAGGTCCAGGCCCTCCGCGGCGGCCAGGGCGCGGACCGCCTCCGCCTTCGCGGGGCCGTGCAGCGGTTCGCCGACCAGCTTGCCGGTGTAGACGCCGTCGACCGACTCCGCGACCGTGCCGAGCGCGCCGGTCAGGCCGAGGCGGCGGGCGATCACCTGGGCGATCTCCACCGGGGCCGCTGTGACCAACCACACCTTCTGCCCGGCGTCGAGATGGGCCTGCGCGAGGGCGCGGGTGCCCGGCCAGATGCGCTCGGCCATGTATTCGTCGTAGATCTCCTCGCCGATCGACTGCAGTTCGGCGACGCGGTGGCCCTTCACGATGGACAGGGCCGAGTCCCGGGCCTCCTGCATGTGCTCGGGGTCCTCGAAGCCGGCGAGGCGGAACCAGGCCTGCTGCCAGGCGAACTTCGCGAGGTCGCGGGTCTCGAAGAACTTCCGTTTGTACAGGCCACGGCCGAAGTGGAAGAGGGACGCACCCTGCATCACGGTGTTGTCCAGGTCGAAGAAGGCGGCGGCCTTGTCGTCGCCGAGCACGGGGAACTCCGGTTCCGCGTCGGAGACGGAATCGGAGACCGTGTCGGGGACCGACTTGCGCGCGGCCTCCGCCGAGGCCTCGCCTGCCAACACGCTTCGCGCCGTGGCGGAGCGCCTACGGGGAGTGAGCCATCCGAGAGCGGCCATGTCGTGAGCATAGCCAGTCTGTTCGGTGGTTCCGGAGTCGCGAGGTTTGAAGGGTGTGAACTCTCCGAGACCGTGCCGTTAAACCATGCCCGTCGGCGGGCGGAGAATGGCCGGCATGAGTCCCCTCTTTCCTCGCAAGCAGGCCAAGGACCCCAGTCTTCACGCAGCGCGGCTCGTCACGCTGATCCGTAAGCCGGGCTGTCATCTGTGTGATGACGCACAGTCCGTCATCGAGAAGGTGTGTGGAGATCTCGGGGTTCCCTGGGAGTACAAGGACATCGACCAGGATCCTCAACTCCACGACCAGTACTGGGAACAGATCCCCGTGGTACTCGTCGACGGGGAGCAGCACACTTTCTGGCGCGTGGACGAGGGGCGTCTCCGTAGGGCCTTGAGCGCTTAGGATCGATGGCGACTTGGTCTCGGGGGCGGGATTATTGAGGGAAGTGTGCGGTTTTGCCTCCAAGAGAGACGTGCGTGACCCCGGTCACGTTGGCCGGGCAAATCGGACACCATCTTTGTGCACGCGTTCACAAAGACATAGCCTGCATTCGACGGGGCGGTCTGGGGACGCATGACCGCCCACAGCCCCGCTCTACCCGCAGGAGCACCGTGGCAACTGGCCGAACTCACCGACCGGCGACCCGTAGCCGAGGGATCCCCGAGGCCACCGTCGCCAGGCTTCCGCTGTACCTACGAGCCCTGACCGCACTGTCGGAGCGCTCGGTACCCACGGTCTCCTCCGAGGAGCTGGCCGCCGCCGCGGGGGTCAACTCCGCGAAGCTGCGCAAGGACTTCTCTTACCTGGGTTCTTACGGAACGCGCGGTGTCGGCTACGACGTCGAGTATCTCGTCTACCAGATCTCCCGCGAGCTGGGGCTGACCCAGGACTGGCCGGTTGTGATCGTCGGCATCGGCAATCTCGGTGCCGCGCTCGCCAACTACGGCGGGTTCGCCTCCCGTGGATTCCGGGTCGCGGCCCTCATCGACGCGGATCCGGCGATGGCCGGGAAGCCGGTCGCGGGGATTCCGGTGCAGCACTCCGACGACCTGGAAAAGATCATCGAGGACAACGGTGTGTCCATCGGTGTCATCGCCACCCCCGCGGGCGCGGCCCAGCCGGTGTGCGACCGGCTCGTGGCCGCCGGGGTCACCTCCATCCTGAACTTCGCGCCGACCGTGCTGTCCGTGCCGGACGGTGTCGACGTGCGCAAGGTCGACCTCTCCATCGAGCTGCAGATCCTCGCGTTCCACGAGCAGCGCAAGGCCGGCGAGGAGGCCGCCGCTGCCGATGGTGCCGGGGCGGTTGTCGCCGCGCGGGGTGACTCCGGCTCCGCATCCGCCTCCGCCTCCGCCGACAAAGGGCCCGACGGGGACGTACCCGCCGTGATGCCGGCATGAGTCTTCTCGTCGTCGGGCTGAGCCACCGCAGCGCTCCGGTCAGTGTGCTGGAGCGGGCGGCGCTGCATGCCGATGCGCAGGTGAAGTTGCTCCAGGACACGGTCGCGGCGGAGCCGGCCGCGGAGGCCGCCGTGCTCGCCACGTGCAACCGGATCGAGCTGTACGCCGACGTGGACAAGTTCCACGCGGGTGTTGCCGAGCTGTCCACGCTGCTGGCCCAGCACAGTGGGGTGGGGCTGGACGAGCTGACCCCTTATCTGTACGTGCACTACGAGGACCGGGCCGTTCATCACCTGTTCTCCGTCGCCTGTGGGCTCGACTCCATGGTCGTGGGCGAGGGACAGATCCTCGGGCAGATCAAGGACTCGCTGGCCAAGGCGCAGGATCTGCACACCGCCGGGCGGCTGCTGAACGACCTGTTCCAGCAGGCGCTGCGGGTGGGGAAGCGGGCGCACTCCGAGACGGGGATCGACCGGGCCGGGCAGTCGCTGGTGACGTTCGGGCTGGAGCAGTTGGCCTCCGGTGGGGATGTGCAGGGCTGGGCTCGCGGTAAGAAGGCGCTGGTCATCGGGGCCGGGTCGATGTCCTCGCTGGCTGCGGCGACGCTGTCCCGGGCGGGGGTCTCGGAGATCGTCGTCGCGAACCGGACTGCTGAGCGGGCCTCGCGGCTGGTGGAGATTCTCAACGAAGCCGGCGGCGTGGTGGCCCGTGCGGTACCGATGGATTCGGTGTCGGACGAGCTGACACGTGCCGATGTTGTGGTGTCTTGTACGGGTGCTACCGGCCTGGTGCTGACAGCTGAGGCCGTTGCTGCTGGGCGGGGGTTGGACGCGCAGCCCGGCGCTTTCGGGGTGCCGTCTGCGCCCACCCGTGCCGCCCAAGCGGCACGACTGCCCGCAGACCAGGGGGGCGAGGAGAGCTGTCCGCTTGACCTGTCCCCGATGCCCGCCACCGCCGGTTTCTCCGTGCTCGGTGAGGCTGCTGTCGCGGGGATCGCTGCATCCGAGTTGGAGCAGCATGCCGCTTGGGTGGACAACGCCCCCCGGCCGCAGGGGCCCGGCGTCGACCCTGTCCAGGAAGCCGAGGCCATCGCCGCGCTCGCCGCCACCGCCGCCACCGTCGGGCGGGTGCCCGAGCGGCGCAGGCCCGAGCCCGTTGCCGAGATTCCGCGGCCGGCTCCCTCGCTGTTTCTGCTTGATCTCGCCATGCCACGGGACATCGACGCCGCCGTGCACCGGCTGGCCGGGGTGCGGCTGGTCGACATCGAGTCGCTGGCCGAGGCTTCCGCCGATGCGCCGATGGCGGCCGACGTCGACCAGGTCCGTCGTATCGTCGCCGACGAGGTCGCCGCGTTCGGGGCCGCGCTGCGGGCCGCGCACATCACGCCGACCGTCGTCGCGCTGCGGACCATGGCCGCCGATGTCGTGGCGAATGAGATCGCGCGGCTGGAGGGGCGGCTGCCCGGGCTCGACGACAAGCACCGCGGCGAGATCACGCAGACCGTGAAGCGCGTGGTCGACAAGCTGCTGCACGCGCCGACCGTACGGGTCAAGCAGCTCGCGGCCGAGCCCGGCGGTGCCGGGTACGCGGACGCGCTGCGGACCCTGTTCGACCTCGACCCCGAGACGGTGGCCGCCGTCTCCCGCGCCGAGGACAGCACCGACCATGAGAAAGACCGAGGGCCGGCATGAGGAGCAACGCGCTACGGCTCGGGACCAGGCGGAGCAAGCTCGCCATGGCCCAGTCCGGGCAGGTGGGCGAGGCGGTGAGCAGGCTCACCGGCCGGCCCGTCGAACTCGTCGAGATCACCACGTACGGCGATGTGTCGCGGGAGCAGCTCGCGCAGATCGGCGGCACCGGCGTGTTCGTGACCGCGCTGCGCGAAGCCCTGCTCAAGGGCGAGGTCGACTTCGCCGTGCACTCGCTGAAGGACCTGCCGACCGGGCAGCCCGACGAGCTGGCGCTGGCCGCGGTCCCCGAGCGCGAGGACCCGCGTGACGTGCTCGTCGCCCGGGACGCCCTGAAGTTCACCGACCTGCCCCGCGGCGCCCGCATAGGTACCGGTTCGCCTCGGCGCATGGCCCAGCTGAACGCGTACGCCCGCGCGCACGGACTTGATATCGAGACGGTTGCGATCCGGGGGAACGTCGACACCCGGATGCGGTTCGTGCGCGATGGTGAACTCGATGCGGTGGTGCTCGCTGCGGCCGGACTGCAGCGCATCGGCCGGATCGACGAAGTGACCGACTTCCTGTCGGTCGACACGGTTCTGCCCGCCCCCGGCCAGGGGGCACTGGCGATCGAATGCACCGCGGACAACGCGGACCTCGTCGCCGCGCTCGGAGAGCTCGACGACCCGTTCACCCGGGCCGCCGTGACCGCCGAGCGGTCCCTGCTCGCCGCCCTGGAGGCCGGCTGCTCCGCCCCTGTGGGCGCGCTGGCCGACCTGCTGGCCGACGGGCAGATTGTCAAGGAAATGCGCCTGCGGGGCGTCGTCGGCACGACCGACGGCTCGCGCACGGTGCAGTTGTCCACCACCGGTCCCGTGCCCGAGACGTACGACCAAGCAATGGCGCTCGGCCGTGAACTCGCTGCCGAGATGCTTGCCCAGGGCGCGGCCGGTCTGATGGGGGAGCGAGCACAGTGAGCCCCACCACCCTTCCCGCCGGTCCTGAACACGGGCACGTCACCTTCCTGGGTGCCGGACCCGGAGATCCGGGACTGCTGACATTGCGCGCCGTGGAGGCGCTGGCGAGCGCGGACGTCCTCGTCGCCGGGCACGAGGTGCTCGACGTCGTACGGACCCACGCCCGTTCGGGCGTTGCCGTCGTGAACACGGACTCGGAGTCCTCCTCGGACCCCGTTCCGGGCACAGGCACGCCTCAGCTAAAGGTTGTTGACGGTGCGTCAACAGCCGTTGGACTCCCCGTTGTGCGGGATGCCGCACATCTTGTCATGGAGGCCGCGCGGGGCGGCAGGCGGGTCGTGCGTGCGGTGTCCGGGGACCCCGGGCTCGACACGTACGCCGCCGAGGAGATGCTGGCGTGCGCCCGTGCGGGTGTGCCGTTCGAGGTGGTGCCGGGGGTGGCCGCGGCGGTGGGCGTGCCCGCGTACGCCGGTGTGCCGCTGCGGGACGCGCAGGGGGCCGATGTTCGGTTCGTGGACGCCCGTACCGCTTCTGATCGGTGCTGGACGGAGGTGGGGGCGTCTGATGGGACCGTGGTTGTTTCCACGTCCCTGGACTCCGTGGGTGCTGCTGCCGGTGAGCTCGTTGCCGCCGGGCGTAAGCCTGATACGCCGATCACCGTCACCGTTGCGGGGACCACTACCCGGCAGCGGACCTGGACCGCGACGCTCGGGACCATCGCGCAGACCTTCAAGCAGGGCAAGGTGCTGCCGTCGCCGGACGGTGGGCGGTCGGTGATAGCCGTGGTCGGGGAGCGGTCCGCCGCGGCTCAGCGGGAGCAGCTGTCGTGGTTCGAGAGCAAGCCGTTGTTCGGCTGGAAGGTTCTCGTGCCGCGGACGAAGGAGCAGGCGGCCTCGTTGTCCGACCAGCTTCGGTCGTACGGTGCTGTGCCGCATGAGGTGCCGACGATTGCCGTTGAGCCGCCTCGGACGCCTCAACAGATGGAGCGGGCCGTGAAGGGGCTCGTTACCGGGCGGTATGAGTGGATTGCCTTTACCTCGGTGAATGCGGTGAAGGCGGTGCGGGAGAAGTTCGAGGAGTACGGGCTTGATGCGCGTGCTTTTGCTGGGATCAAGGTTGCGGCTGTGGGGGAGCAGACGGCCAAGGCGCTTGTCGCGTTTGGTGTGAAGCCGGATCTTGTGCCGTCCGGGGAGCAGTCTGCTGCGGGGTTGCTGGAGGACTGGCCTCCTTACGACCCCGTTTTCGATCCGATTGACCGGGTTTTTCTGCCTCGTGCGGACATCGCTACCGAGACCTTGGTTGCCGGGCTGATCGAGCTTGGGTGGGAGGTGGATGACGTGACGGCTTATCGGACTGTGCGGGCGTCGCCGCCGCCGGCTGAGACTCGGGAGGCGATCAAGGGGGGTGGGTTCGATGCGGTGTTGTTCACCTCGTCGTCCACTGTGCGGAACCTTGTGGGGATTGCCGGGAAGCCGCACAACGTGACGGTGATCGCCTGTATTGGGCCTGCTACGGCTAAGACTGCCGAGGAGCATGGGCTGCGGGTGGATGTGATGGCGCCTGAGCCGTCTGTGCACAAGTTGGCTGAGGCGTTGGCGGACTTTGGGGTGAAGCGGCGGGCTGCGGCTGTGGAGGCGGGGGATCCGGTTACTCGGCCGAGTGAGCGGCGGCCGGGGGCTCGTCGTCGGCGGACGACCACGTGAGTCTGCGGGGCGGTGGGGGTGCGCGTCTTTTGCGCAGTTCCCCGCGCCCCTAAAAGAACGCCCACGGTTCGGTGGTGGGTCGGGGCCGGGGGCGGGGGGTATCCGTCCTCGGTCCGGCGGTTCTCTCTTTTGCGGATGTGCTCGGTAACGGAC
>NZ_JBEYVC010000218.1:0-17250 GCF_040643855.1 Streptomyces sp. NPDC047072
GCAACCCGCTGAAACTCTCCGACTCCCCCACCACCATCACCACCCCACCCCTGCTCGGCCAGCACAACGAAGACATCTACATCGGCGAACTGGGCCTCGGCGACGAGGAGTTGCGGCTGCTCAAGTCGGGCGGGGTGATCTGACGTGGTGAACCGGGGCCACATCACCGGGCCGTTGGGCGGTGATCCATGACGTGATCGAGCACGGGGTCCGGCGACGGTGCGCGTCGACCGGCCCCGGAGTTCCGTGCGCGCACGAAAGGCATTTGGACAGGGGGCGCTGGCCAGATCTTTCGACGCAAGGAGTGCTTGAAGACTATGACAACACTCGACTACTCGTCGTCCGCCGCCTACAGGGAGGTGACGGACCGCAACGGCCGCGTGTTCCGGGTCGGTGAGACCGACCGGAACATCATGGGGCGGCCACGATGGACCATGGTGCTCTTCCCGTGGATGGGCATGCTGGGCATCAGTTCCTCGGAGTACGCGTTCACGTCGGCCGAGGACACACTGCACGAGGCGCATCTGTGGAGCAGTGGGCACATCTTCTGGCTCATGGGCGTCTGGGTGTTCTTCCAGGCGGCCGTAGCCTTCCCGGCCGGTCAACTCCGGGAGAGCGGACGGCTTCCGGCCCGCTACGCGATGATGCTCGGCGCGCTGGGCACCGTCCTCGGCTACCTCTCGCTGGCGTTCGCGCCGAACGTGATCGTCGCCTATCTGGGCTTCGGTGTGTGCAGTGGTATCGGTGCCGGTCTTGTGTATGCGACCTGCGTGAACATGGTCGGCAAGTGGTATCCGGAGCGCAAGGGCGGCAAGACCGGCATGGTCAACGGCGGTTTCGCCTACGGCTCGGTGCCCTTCGTCTTCCTGTTCACGTCGTACATGGACCTGAGCAACTACAAGAACGTCCTGGTCTCGGTGGGTCTGATCTGCTGTGCGGTCGTGGCGTTCGCCGGCTGGTTCTTCAAGGACCCGCCGAAGAACTGGTGGCCGCCGCACGTCGACCCGCTGAAGATGACCGACGACCCGAAGATCCGGCGGGCGCTGGAGAAGAACCCGCCGGCGGTCAAGCAGTACACCCCGAGGGAAGCGGCGCGGACGCCCGTGCTGTGGATGATGTGGTTCTGCCTGCTGTGCACGGCCGGCATCAACATCTTCGGTATCGCCTTCCAGGTGCCGTTCGGCAAGGACATGGGCTTCGCGGGCGGGATCGTGGCAACGGCGATGTCCCTCAAGGCAATTGTCAACGGCACCGGGCGCGGCGTGATCGGCTGGATCTCCGACAAGTTCGGCCGCCGCAACACGCTGATCATCGTGTGTCTGGTGCTGGGCACCGCGCAGTTCGGTGTGCTGGTCTCGGGCCAGATGGGCAGTATGCCGTTCTTCCTCTTCTGCTCCATGGTCTCCGGCTTCGGCGGCGGCGCGATCTTCCCGCTGTTCGCCGCGATGACCGCGGACTACTTCGGTGAGAACAACAACGCCTCCAACTACGGCATGGTCTACAGCTCGAAGCTCATCTCGGGCCTGGTCGGCTCCGGCGTCGGCTCGATCGTGGTCGGCGCCTGGGACTACCAGGGCGCGTTCGTCCTGGCCGGCTGCATCGGCCTGGGCTCCGCGGTGCTGGCGCTGTTCCTCAAGGCGCCCGGCAGGCCCCAGACCAGCCGTCGGACCGTACCCAACCCGCAACCGCTCGGCGAGGAAATGGCCTGACATGACGGCAGATCCGTACGCAGCACGCAGCGAGACCGGCAAGACCGCACCGTCCACCGCCGCACAACGTCCCTACCGCGAAGTGACCGACGCGGGCGGCCGCGTCTACCGCATCGGCGAGACCGACCGGGACATCCTCGGCCACTCGCGCAAGCTCATGGTGTACCTCCCGTGGATCACCATGATGGCCATCAGCGTCTTCGAGTACGCGTACGGCTCGGCCGAGGACACCCTGTCCCACGCCCACGGCTGGACGCAGAGCAACACCTTCTGGATCCTCAGCGTCTGGGTCTTCTTCCAGGCCGGTATCGCCTTCCCGGCGGGCTGGCTGCGGGAGAAGGGAATTCTGACGGCCCGTCAGGCCATGTACATCGGCTCGGGCATGTGTCTGGTCGGGTTCCTCGCCCTGTCGCATCTGAGCAACGTCCTGTTGGCGATCCTGGGGTTCGGCGTCGTCGGAGGCATCGGCGCCGGGCTGGTCTACGCGACCTGCATCAACATGGTCGGCAAATGGTTCCCCGAACGCCGGGGAGCGAAGACCGGGTTCGTCAACGGCGGCTTCGCGTACGGATCACTGCCGTTCATCTTCATCTTCAACTACGGCTTCGACACGGCGAACTACCACCGTGTCCTGGACCTCATCGGTTGCTACATCCTGATCGTGGTCGTGGGCTGCGCGTTCTTCTTCAAGGACCCACCGAAGAACTGGTGGCCCGCCGACATCGACCCGCTCACCCACGGCGCCGGCGAGAAGGGGGCGGACTCCCTCGCCAAGAACCCTCCCGCGGTACGGCAGTTCACGCCGAAGGAGGCCGTTCGGACCGGCATGCTTCCCCTCATGTGGGTCGCGCTCGTGATGACCGCGGGGGTGTCGATCTTCGGGATCTCGTTCCAGGTCGACTATGCGAAGGAGGTTGGCTTCGGCCCGCTGGTGGCGGCCTCCTCGATGGGGGTCATGGCGGTCATCAACGGCGTCGGACGCGGGGTGGTGGGCTGGCTGTCCGACAAGTGGGGCCGCAAGCCGACTCTGGTGTTCGTGATCGTCGTGCTGGGGCTCGCGCAGTTCGGCGTGATCTGGGCGGGTGACGTCAAGAGCGAGTCGCTGTTCCTGTTCTTCGCGTTCCTCTCCGGGTTCGGCGGCGGCGCGTTCTACCCGCTGTTCGCGGCGCTCACCCCGGACTACTTCGGGGAGAACTACAACGCCTCCAACTACGGGCTGGTGTACAGCGGCAAGCTGATCAGCGGCCTGTTCGGCGGCGGCCTGGGCTCCATGGTCGTCGCGGCGTGGGGCTACGACGGGGCGTACGCCCTGGCCGGCGCCACCTCGATGCTCGCGGCGGCGATCGCGCTGCTGCTGCGGCAGCCGGGGCGGCCCCGGAGCGGCACCGCCGCGCCGCAGCCACAAGCCGCGGCCTGAGTACGGCTGTTCGGACATCAGGCGGTCCTCCCCCGCGCCGTCGGGCGGGGAGGGACCGCCTGGTCCGGCCTGCGTCGGGCGCCCGAACCGGCCCGCGTCAGGGGCTACTTCTCGCGCTCGTGGTACATCTTCCGTGTCTGCTCGGTGTGTTGGCGCATCACCGCGGTGGCGCGCTGTTCGTCGCGGTCGGCGATCGCGGCGATCAGTTCGCGGTGTTCGATCCAGGACTGCCGGCCGCGCTGCCGGGCGATCGGCGTGTAGTACCAGCGCACCCGGCGGTCGACCTGTCCCGCGAGTTCGGCGAGGACGGCGTTGCCCGCCAACTCCATGACTGTGGCGTGGAGTCGGGCGTTCAGGGCGACCGCGCTGTCGACGTCGTCCGCGGCGACCGCGCTCTCGCCCTGGGCGCACAGCTCCTCCAGGGCGGCGATGCCGGCGCTGCCCGCGTTGGCGGCGGCCAGTCTGGCGGCCTCCGCCTCCAACAGGGTCCGTACCGTAAGGAGTTGGTCCGCCTCCTCGTCCGTCGGCTCATGCACGAACGCGCCCTGGGCGGGCCGTAGATCGACCCAGCCCTCGGTGTTCAGCCGCTGCAACGCCTCACGCACCGGCTGCCGCGACACCCCCAGATGCCCCGCCAGCTCACTCTCCACAAGATGCTGACCAGGCTGAAGCGCCCGGGTGGTGATGAGTTCGAGCAACGCCCCGTAGACACGGTCGCGCAGGGGACCGGGGCGCTCGAGCCTGGGCACCGTTCCGTACGGCAGTCCTGTGGTCGGCAACATCGCGGTCCCTCCTGTACAGCGTCGTCGCTGCGAACCGGGAGCCAATGATGAATTGGCTTTCGCCTACAGTCTACGGCGCACAACCGCCCGGGGCTTGGGTCGTTCGGCCCCTTCCCAGCAGCTCACGGGCCCTGGTGACGTCACGACTCTTGCTCAGCCTTCACTCCATCCTGTAGACAATATTCAGTCGACAAAGTCGACAGTTCCTCGGTCACCCTCACCGAACGGAGCTTCCTCATCATGAAAGTCGCAGTTCTCGGCGCCGGAGCGATCGGCGCCTACGTAGGTGCGGCCCTGCACCGCGGCGGCGCGGATGTGCACCTCGTCGCCCGTGGGCCCCATCTGGCGGCGATGCGCGGCCAGGGCGTCCAGGTCCTCAGCCCTCGCGGTGACTTCACCGCCCGTGTCCACGCCACCGACGACCCGGCCGAGATAGGCCCGGTCGACTACGTCTTCCTCGGGCTGAAGGCCAACTCATACGCGGCGTGCGGGCCGCTCATCGAGCCCCTTCTCCACGACACCACCGCGGTGATCGCCGCCCAGAACGGCATCCCCTGGTGGTACTTCCACCGGCACGGCGGCCCGCACGACGGCCACCGTCTCGAAAGCGTCGACCCGGGCGGTGCGGTCAGTGCGGTGCTCGCACCCGAGCGGGCCATCGGCTGTGTCGTCTACGCGGCCACCGAGCTCGAAGCGCCCGGTGTCGTACGGCACTTGGAAGGCACCCGGTTCTCCATCGGCGAGCCCGACCGCGCTCTCTCCGCGCGGTGTCTCGCGTTCAGCGAGGCCATGCGGGAAGGCGGTCTCAAGGCTCCGGTCGAGGCGAACCTGCGCAACGACATCTGGCTCAAGCTGCTCGGGAACATCTCGTTCAACCCGATCAGCGCGCTGGTCCGCGCCACCATGCGGCAGATGTGTCTGCACGGCGGCACCCGCAAGGTCATCGAGACGATGATGGCCGAGACGCTCGCGGTCGCCGAGGCGCTCGGCTGCGAGGTCGGCATCTCCATCGAACGCCGTCTGGCCGGCGCCGAACGCGTCGGCGACCACCGCACCTCCACGCTCCAGGACCTGGAGCGCGGCAAGCCGCTCGAACTCGACGTCCTGCTCACGGCCGTCATCGAGCTCGCGGACATCACCGGAGTGGACGTGCCCACCCTGCGCACCGTCCACGCCCTCTCCGACCTCCTCGCCCTCCGGTCCGCCGCATGACCGGGCCGACCACCCGGACCCTCGGTGCCGACGCTCGGCCGCGGCCGAACACCGGCACCGAGGGCCCGATGGCCCACGCGATCGGCCGGGAGATCATCCAAGCGGGCCTGGTCGACCGGGAGTTCGTCGAGCGCGCGACCTCCGGGTTCGACGAGTACAGGGCGCTGGTCGAGCCGTGGACCGTGTCGCTCGCGGTGAAGGTGACGGGCGTACCGGCCGCTGCCATCAGGGAGTTGGCGCGGGCCTGCGCTCGCGGCGAGCCGTTGCGGGCGTTCGACGGCACCGAGGACGCGGACGCCCGCGCGCTGGCGAACCTGTGGCTGCTCACCGGTCGCGGTCACGGCGACCGGGAGCGTCGTACGCCCTTCCATCTCGTTGAGCACGCCCCTCCCGTCGATCTGACGGACGAGCGGTATCCGGTCCGGCTCACCACGGGGCGCCGCCTCGATTCGTACAACACCCTTCTGCAGAAAGGCGGTCCGGGATCCTCGGTGCGGCGTGGGGAGTGCGTCGAGCTGAGTCCTGAGGACGCCGAGCGCTATGGCGTGGTGGTCGGGGAGGAGGTGCGGGTCGTCACGCGGCGCGGTTCGATGACGGCGCCGGTGTGGGTGGATCCGGCCCTGCGGCCGGGACTTGCGTTCATGACCGGGAGTCCGTCGGAGGCGTCGGAGGCCAACGGGCGGGCCGCCAGGGCTCGTTGTCCGATCCCGGGAGCCGCGGAGTTCGAGGCCGCCGCGATCCGGATCGAGAAGACGCCCGTCGTGGCTGTGCGGAACTGAGGCCGGACATGGGACGGGTGGCGGCGCGACACAGGGCGGGCCTCAAGCCGGTGGGTACGACGCCCCGCCGGCCCGTCCGCTGCACTCCCCCGGTCCGCGTCGAGCCCCGACGCCACGCGAGCCTCCCCGACCGGCTCGGCGTGGCCGTACGGGACTTGGACCGGGCCGGGGGCCTGTTCCCGGGGAACAGGGGCGCCGTCCTTTCGAAGCGGCCACCCGATCCGACCTCCTGTCCGGCCCCTCCATGAGCGGCGGGACCCCGACCGGCGGGGAGCGCCCCCTGCGCCCTCGGGGTCCCGCCTCAGTCCTGCGCTCTCAGCACTTCTCCCGCAGCGAGTGCAGGTAGGCGCTGGAGCGGCGCGCGAAGGTGAACGACTCGGTGGGCTGGTCGTGTTCGGCCTGCCAGTGGTGTGCCAGTCGCTCCCCGCGCAGCCGGGTCACGGCCGAGATGAAGCGCTGGTAGTCGATGTCGCCGTCGCCCACGTCGGTCATGCGGTAGCCGTAGGTGTTCGCCGGGTCGCTCACCCCGTCCTTGACGTGGAAGAGCGGGTAGCGGTGGGGCCGTTCGAGGACGTAGTCGAGCGGCTCGAAGGGCGCGGGGGTGCCGTCTGGCCGCTTGGAGAAGCGGAATTGGCCCGAGTACGCCCAGAAGATGTCCATCTCCAGGAAGACCAGATCGGGGTCGGTCTCGGCGAGGAGGACGTCGTAGAGGCGGACCTTGGGGTTGTCGGTGGCGAAGGAGAACTCCTCGGAGTGGTTGTGCTGGTAGAACTTCATGCCGCGCGCCTTCGCCGCCGCCCCGTAGGTGTTGAACTCCTCGGCCGCCCGCTTCCACGCGTCGACGGTGGAGCCGTAGCGGAAGGGGCCGGAGGCGGTGCCGATGTGCTTGAGGCCGAGGGCCTGGGCGTCGTCGAGGACCTTGGTGAGGTTCTGCGCGAAGGTGTACGCGTTCGGGTCGTCGGCGTAGTAACCGACGTGGCTGCCGATCGGGTTGAGGCCGTGGTCGCGGGCCAGCCGTTTCAGCTGGGCGAGGGTGATGGGGCCGGCCGAGCCCTGGGTGTATCCGGCGAACTCGACCTCGTCGTAGCCGTACTTCTCCAGCTCGGCGAAGACGGGGGCGAAGCCGAGCGTGGAGACCTTGTCGCGGAGGCTGTAGAGCTGGATGCCGAGGCGGCCGGGGGGCAGGACGGGACGGCCGCGGCCTCTGCTCGCGGATTCGGCGTCGGCGGCCGGTGCCGGTGTGGCCTGTGGCGCTGTGGCTTGTGCCGCTGTGGCGGGGGTGGCGGCGGCGCCGACGAGTGCGGCGGCGGTGGCGCCCGCGGCCACGCCGAGCATGCCTCGTCTGCTGAGGCGGTGGGTGAGGTCGGGGTCGGTCCGGGAGATGCGGCTCATGCGGGGAACTCCTCCGGGTCGAGGGCCGTTGTCGGTGGTGAGTGCTTCACTGGTGACCAGTCAGGAAAGACCGGCCAGTCGGAGCAGCAGTGACTTCACGTCGGTGGCCGCGATGCGGCCGTCGACGGCACGGGGGGTGGAGCAGATGAGGAGCGGACCGTCGTCGTCGCTCCGTGGCAGGCGGCCGTGGCTGCCGCGAATAGGTGACGGGTCGAGGGGCACGACCGCCATGCGATAGCGCAGGCCGAGTTTCTTGCGGGCCAGCGCGGTGGCCGCCTTGACCTTGACGTAGGGGTCGAGCGGGTCCATGAAGAGTTCGACCGGGTCGTAGCCGGGTTTGCGGTGGATCTCGACCAGTCGCGCGAAGTCGGGCGCGCGGTCGTCGTCGAGCCAGTAGTAGTACGTGAACCAGGCGTCCGGTTCCGCCACGGCGACGAGTTCGCCGGAGCGCGGATGGTCGAGATGGTGGGCCTTCTTGCCCTCGTCGTCGAGGAGTTGGTCGATGCCGGGGAGATCGGCCAGGGCTGCCCGGGTGGCGTCGAGGTCCTCGGGGCGGCGCACATAGACGTGGGCGATCTGGTGGTCGGCGACCGCGAAGGCGCGGGAGGCCATCGTGTCGAGGTACTCCATGCCGTCCTGCGTGTGCACCTCCAACAGCCCCGCGCGGCGCAGGGCGCGGTTGATGTCCACGGGCCGGTCGGCGCGGGTGATGCCGTATTCGGACAGGGCGACGACGGTACGGCCTTCCGCGCGGGCGTCGTCCAGGAGCGGGGCGAGGGCCCGGTCCAGGTCGGCGGCCGCTTTCAGGGAGCGTGGGTCGTCGGGGCCGAAGCGTTGCAGGTCGTAGTCGAGGTGGGGGAGGTAGCAGAGCGTCAGGTCGGGGCGGCGGGTGCGCTGGATGTGGCGGGT
Source organism: Streptomyces sp. NPDC047072 (assembly GCF_040643855.1). Lineage (NCBI taxonomy): Bacteria > Bacillati > Actinomycetota > Actinomycetes > Kitasatosporales > Streptomycetaceae > Streptomyces > Streptomyces sp. NPDC047072. The sequence goes on from NZ_JBEYVC010000218.1 coordinate 8,201, forward strand.
GGCGTCGATGATCCACCGGCTGGAGACGAGGTCCGCGCCGGGGCCCCAGAAGTGGAAGAGGGGGAAGGTGCCGAGTTTCTCGGTGAGTTCGTCGTGCAGGGCCGGGGGCCGGGTGTAGCAGTCGGGTTCCTTGCGGCCGTCGGAGTAGTAGATCGGACGGGGGGTGACGGTGATGTCGGTGTCGGCGCCCATGGCGTACCACCAGCAGATGTTGGCGACGGTGTAGCCGGGGTGGGCGCGGCGGGCGGCGTCCCAGATCTTGTCGCCGGCGACGAGACCGTTGTGCTGGCGCCACAGGAGTACGTCGCCGAGTTCGCGGAAGTACCAGCCGTTGCCGACGATGCCGTGCTCGCTGGGGTGGGTGCCGGTGAGGAAGGTGGACTGGGCGGCGCAGGTGACGGCGGGCAGGACGGTGCCGAGCGGGGCGTGGGAGCCGGATCGGGCGAGCCGCTTGAGGTGGGGCATGTGGTCGAGGAGACGGGGGGTGAGGCCTACGACGTCGAGGACGAGGAGGGGGGTGGGGCGGGCGGCCGCGGTCGCGGGGGTGTGGGGGTGCGGGCCTTCGGCGCCGGTGCCAGTGGGTCCGGTGGCGCTGGTGCCGGTGCCTGTCGGTCCGGTGGCGCTGGTGCCGGTGCCTGTCGGTCCGGTGGCGCTGGTGCCGGTGCCTGTCGGTCCGGCAGCGCTCGTGCCGGTGCCTGTCGGTCCGGCAGCGCTCGTGCCGGTGCCTGTCGGTCCGACGGCGCTCGTGCCGGTGTCCGTGAGTCCGTCGGCGCTCTCGCCGGAGGCTTCCGTGGTCATGGCAGCTCCTTGAGGCCGAGGTCCGTCAACAGGTCGCGGGCGAGGGTGAGTTCGGCGGCGATTCCGTCGGCGAGCTGGGTGCGGCCGCGGGGGCGGAGTTCGGGTGGCAGGGCCTGCCAGGTGTAGGTCTCGACCTCGAGGTGGCGAGTGAGGGGGTGGGGGCCGCCGACCAGGCGGGTCAGGGCGGTTTTGAGGACCGGGAGGGTGGAGGTGAGGGGTGCGGCGGGGGCCGCGTGCAGGGGGACGTGGAAGTGGGCGCGCCAGGGGGCGCCGTCGGGGAGGGTGTCGCCCGCAAGGGCCGCGCCGAGGTCGTCGGTGCCGCGCAGTCCGGCGGCGGTGGAGGTGCGGGTCTGGTGGAGGAAGCGGGGTTCGTCGAAGGCGGCGAGCGCGGTGCGGACTTCGGGGAGGTGGGGGTGTTCGGCGTGCAGGGCGGCCGAGAGCTGGGTTTTCACGACGGGGACGCCGGCCCTGGTGAGGGCGTCGAGGGCGGTGTGCGGGTCTTCGAAGGAGGTGGCGAGGTGGCAGGTGTCGACGCAGATACCGATGCGGTCGTGGGCGATCGCGGTCAGCGGGGCGAGGGCGTCGCCGGTGGTCTCGACGACGCAGCCGGGTTCCGGTTCCAGGCCGATGCGGATGGAGCGGCCGGTCAGTTCCTGGAGGGCGTCGAGGCGTTCGGCGAGGGTGAGCAGGGCGGTGCGGGACTTGTCGGCGCGGCCCTCGTCATAGCCGGTGCGCCACGCGAGCGGAAGGGTGGAGATGCTGCCCTCGGCGACGTCGTCGGGCAGGAGTCCGGCGAGGAGACGGGCCAGGGAGGTGGTGTGGTCGAGGCGTTCGGGGTCGGCCCAGTCCGGCTTGTAGACGCGGTACTTGACCTCCTCGGCTCCGAAGCCCTCGTAGGGGAAGCCGTTGAGGGTGACGACCTCCAGGCCGCGGCGGTCGAGTTCGGTGCGCAGGTCGCGCAGTGCGGACGGGTCGGTGACCAGGGCGTGGGCGGCGTCGCGGGCCAGCCAGAGGCCGATGCCGAGGCGGTCGCGGCCGAGGCGGCGGCGGACGGGCTCGCAGTGGTCACGCAGCTGGGCGAGGACGCCGTCGAGGGTCTCGGCGGGGTGGACGTTGGTGCAGTAGGCGAGGTGGACGGTGGTGCCGTCGGGGTGGCGGAAGCGCATGGGTCACGCCTCCGTCTTCGGGGCGCCGCGCAGGATGGAGTTGCCCTCGTGGGTGGCGTCGGGGGTCGTGACGTCGAGGTCGAGGCGGCCGCTGAGTCCGTAGAAGGCGACGGGGTTGCGCCACAGCACCCGGTCGACGTCGTCCTCGGTGAAGCCCTCGGCCAGCATCAGGTCGCCGACCTTGCGGGTCTTCAGGGGATCGCTGCGGCCCCAGTCGGCGGCGGAGTTCACCAGGACCTGCTCGGGCCCGTAGGTGCGCAGGATCGCGATCATCCGTTCCTCGTCCATCTTGGTGTCGGGATAGACGGAGAAGCCGAGCCAGCAGCCGCTGTCCTTGGCCTCCTTGACGGTGGTCTCGTTGAGGTGGTCCATGAGGACCCGTTCCGGCGCCAGCGCGGACTCGCGGACCACGTCGAGGGTGCGGCGCAGGCCGGCGAGCTTGTCGCGGTGCGGGGTGTGGACGAGCGCGGGCAGGTCGTGGTCGGCGGCGAGCTGGAGCTGGGTGGCGAGGGCGGTGTCCTCGGCGGGGGTCATGGAGTCGTAGCCGATCTCACCGACGGCGACGACCTGGTCCTTGACGAGATACCGGGGCAGTTCGTCGAGGACCGGGGTGCAGCGCGGGTCGTTCGCCTCCTTGGGGTTGAGGGCGAGGGTGCAGTGGTGGGCGATGCCGTACTGGGCGGCGCGGAAGGGTTCCCAGCCCAGCAGGGCGTCGAAGTAGTCGAGGAAGGAGGCGGGCGAGGTGCGGGGCTGGCCGAGCCAGAAGGCGGGCTCGACCACGGCGCGGACCCCGGCGGCGTGCATGGCCTGGTAGTCGTCGGTGGTGCGGGAGGTCATGTGGATGTGGGGGTCGAAGATGCGCATCAGGACTCCTCGCCGTCGGTTCCGCGCGGTCCGTGGTCGGCGGCCGGTGCGGGTGGGGTGGCCGTGGGGTCGGTCAGGGTCAGGACGGAGTACAGGTCCTCGGGGACGGGGCGGCCGGCGGCGGTGCGTTCGGCGGCGTAGTCGCCGAGCATGCGGGCGAGTTCGGCGTCGGCGCGGGAGCGTCGGGCGAGGTCGGCCACCTCGGTCACGGGTACGCCGGTGAACAGGCACTTCAGGACGGCGTGCCGCCAGGCGTGGGCGTCGAGGTGGCGGGCGGCGTAGGGGCCGACGGCGGCGGCGAGGAGGCGGGTGTCGTTGGTGCGCAGGGCGTCCTCGACGAGCGGGAGGGCGTCCGGGCCGGGCACGAGGTGGGGCAGGGCGTGCAGGACGGCGCGGCGTTCGGCGGCGGTGCCCTGCGCGTAGACCCGGGTGAGGGCGTCGGTGTCGGGGCGGGCCGCGTGCAGGATCAGGACGCGGGCGGCGTCGGCGTGTTCGGGGCCGCAGCGGCGTCCGGCCTCGGCGAGACGCAGTTCCCACACGGAGATGGGGCCGTGGCTGCCGGGGTGGGTGGTGGCCTCGTCGAGGGCCGGGTCGAGCCAGGCGCGGGCGGCTCCGCCGAGGCGCGCGGTGAGGTGGGTGTACAGGTCGTCGAGCGGGGTGCGGGCGAGGGTGGTGCCCGTGGGTGCCGCTGCGGGGGTCGCCTGGTGGGCGTGGAGGTGGGTCATGGGGTGCTTCCTTGTGAGAGCGCCGCTGCCTGACGGAGGAACGGGAGGGAGAGTTCGGCGTAGTGGGGGCCCGCGTGGGAGTGGCGGGGCAGTTCGACGACGGTCAGGCCCCGGTAGCCGGTGGCCGCCAGGGCGGCGAGGACCGGCGGGAAGTCGATCTCGCCCTCGCCGAGCGGGAGGTGTTCGTGGACGCCGCGGCGCATGTCCTCGATCTGGACGTGGCGCAGCCAGGGGCCGGCGGCGCGGACGCAGTCGGCGGGCGGCAGGGGCTCCAGGCACTGGCAGTGGCCGAGGTCGAGGGTGAGGCCGAGGGCCGCCGGGTCGCCGAGGGTGGTGCGGAGGTGGTGGAAGTCGGCGAGGGTCGCGAGGAGGTGACCGGGTTCCGGCTCGACGGCGAGGGGGATGCCGGCCGCGGTGGCGGCGTCCAGGACGGGGGCGAGGGTCTCGGCGAGGCGTTTCCATGCCGTGTCCCGGTCCTCGTGGGCCGGTGGGAGGCCGCTGAAGCAGTGCACGGCGTGCGCGCCCAGGTCGGCGGCGACCTGGACGGCCCGGACCAGCAGGTCGACCCGGCGGGCGCGGTCCTCCGGGTCGGGGTCGAGCAGCGAGGGGCCGTGCTTGCGGCGCGGATCGAGGACATAGCGGGCGCCCGTCTCGACGGTCACACTCAGGCCGAGCGCGTCCAGCCGGTGGGCGAGACGGCGAGTGCGAGTGGCGAGGTCCGGGGCGAGCGGGTCCAGGTGCATGTGGTCGAGGGTCAGCCCGAGGCCGTCGTAGCCGAGATCGGCGAGGAGTCCGAGCGCGTCGTCGAGCCGGAGGTCGGCGAGCCCGTTGGTGCCGTAGCCGAAGCGGAGAGGGGCGGGAGAGGGGGCGGGCTGGATCATCCGGCGCTCACCTTTCCCGCGAGCCGTGCGGCCACGGGGAGGGGCCGGGCCGGCCTGCCGTCCCGGCCGGCGTGCAGGAGCCCCAGGGACTCAGCCGGGACCGTCGTCCGAAGGAACGGATGTCCGAGGCGAAAGCGGCGAGCAGGGCAGGGAGGTTGCTCGAAGCGAAGGCGCGGAGTCTCGGCGATCAGTCCCGTCTTCGGGGCGGGGGCCGCGCTGACTTCGGCGCAATCCGCGACGGCGATGGTGGCGTAGTCCGCGACGGCGGTGGTGGCGGCCGGGCCGCGTGCCTCGATCGGCCGGAGGCCGGGGCGTGGTGGTGGGACGGACGCGGGCATGAGCAGCCTCCTGGTCGTGCGAGTCGGGTGCGTCGTGCGGGGGCTCCCGGCGAAGGGGCTTCGTGAGAGGGCCGAGACGGCGGGCGGGGTCCGGCGTCCCCCGCCCGCCGCCGTTCAGTCGCCCTGCGAGGCCCGCGCGGCCTGCGCGGGCAGTTCCCTGATCCGGACGTCACGGAAGGACACCTGGTCGTCGGCTCCGTGGTTCTGGAGGCCGATGTGTCCGTCGGTGAGGCTCCGGGCCGGATCGGTGTTGGTGAAATCGTTGATCTTGACGCCGTTGAGCCAGACGCGGAGGCGTTCGCCCTCCACACGGATCTCGTACGTGTTCCACTCCCCCGGCGGGTTCAGCGCGCGGTCCCGCTTCTTGAGGTCGGCGGAGCGGAAGCCGTAGACGGAGCCGGTCGTCTTCTCCGGTACGTCGGTGGCGTCGATCTGGATCTCGTAGCCGTTGTCGACGGCGGACCAGGGGTCGTCCGAGGGCGGGAAGCCCACGAACACACCGGAGTTGTCGTCCCCGGCGACCCGCCAGTCGAGCTTCAGCGAGTACGACGAGAACCCGGATGCGGCGTACCAGAGCATCCCCATGCCGCCGGTCGACGTCAGGGTGCCGTCGGCGGACAGGGTGAACGCGCCCGGCCCCGCCTGCCGCCAGCCGTCCAGGGAGGCGGCCGTGCCGTCGAAGAGCGGCCGATAGCCGTTCTCCGGACGGCAGTCGGCCTGCGCGTCGCCGATCGCATACCGGATCCCGCCTGCCAGATGTCTGCGGAATACAGGATCCGTGTACGACTCCTTCGTATGGCCGAGGCCGGTGTAGAAGGAGCGGCCGCCCTGGTAGGTCTGGCACCAGGCGATGGGATGGTCGCCGTTCATCGTGCCGCCGGTGTACGACGACTCGTCGAGGGAGGCCAGGACGCGGACCCGTTCGCGGGGGTTGGAGCGGTAGTTGTACCACTCGTCCGTGCGGTTCCACGCCGGCGACAGCGACGACGTGGACGGGTGAGCCCGGTCCTCGCTCACCACGGTGGCCGGCTGGATCGCCGGGTGGGACTGGAACCAGGCGCCGGCGAGGCCGCCGTAGAACGCCCAGTCGTACTCGGTGTCGGCGGCCGCGTGGATGCCGACGTATCCGCCGCCGTTGCGGATGTAGCCCTCGAACGCCCGTTGTTGGCCGGAGTCGAGGACGTCTCCGGTGGTGGAGAGGAAGACGACGGCGTCGTAGCGGCGCAGGTTGCGCGCAGTGAACGCGGCCGCGTCCTCCGTCGCGGCGACCGTGAAGCCGTCGCTCGCGCCCAAGTCCCGTACCGCCGCGATCCCTTCGGGGATCGAGTCGTGACGGAAGCCGGCCGTCTTGGAGAAGACCAGCACCCGCTTGTCGTCAGAGCCGTGGGAGCCGTGGGACGCGGCGGGCTGCGAGACACAGCCGAGGAGCAGGGCGGCTCCCGCAACCGCCGTGGTCCATCGTCCAGTTGTGTGCATGGGTGCCTCTCCTCTCAGCCGGTGGTGAAGGTGAAGTCGTCCACGTCGAACAGCGCCCCGGTGCCGGTCCCCTTGAAGACCAGGTAGAGGGTCGTGGTGCCCTTCGGCGCGCGGGACAGGGTGGTGGTGACGTCCTGGAAGGTCTCCCAGCCGCCCGTCACGGGGACGGCCGCCGTGCCGAGCAGAATGCCGGTCGAGGAGCCCGCGCGGATCTCCAGCGTGCCGCCGCTTCCGCCCGAAGAGATGCGCGCTGTAAGGGACTTGGCGTTGCTCAGCACGTACGGCGTGAAGGCGATCCAGTCCCCGTCGTTGATGTCGCCGACCGTCCGGCCGCCGTGGGCCGCGGACTTGTCGATGAGGGAGACGCCCGAGCCGGTGCCGAAGTGCTCGGCCTGCCGGTGCCTGGGCTGCAGGACGCTCTGGTCGTGGGTGGTGAGCGGGGCCTGGCCGCCGCCTCCGTTGTCGGTGTACTCGGCGTCCAGCACGCCGAAGATGTTGGCGTCCTCGTCGTGGCCGCCGTCGGCGCTGGTCCGGAGGGTGCCGGTGCAGCCGTTGGCGGAGGTGACGGGGTGGCCGTGGCTGTCGTGGCCGAGGACGAAGGTGACCTTGACCTTGGCGCAGTCGAGGGAGCGGCCGTCCTCGGGATCGCTCACCCGCACCTTGAACGGGATCGCGTCACCGAAGCTGAACAGCTGCCCGTCGCGCGGGAGTTCAAGGGTCACCTTGGGCGCGGTGTTGCCGACGACCACCTGCACGCTCGCGCTGCCGGTACGCCCCGAGGGGTCCTTCACGGTCAGGGTCGCCGTGTAGGTGCCGTTCTTCCTGTACTTGTACGTCGGGTTCGGTGCCGTCGAGGTGCCGCCGTCGCCGAAGTCCCAGTTGTACGTGAGGGTGTCGCCGTCCTGGTCGGAGGTGCCCTCCGAGGAGAACTGCACCTTCAGCGGCGCCTGCCCCGAGGTCCGGTTCGCGGCGGCCTGGGCGACCGGCGAGTGGCCACCGGTGGCGTTCTCGATGCGGTAGAGGGCGGAGTTCTCGTCGCCGCCGAACCAGGAGAGGCCGTAGTCGAGGACGTACAGCGCGCCGTCCGGGCCGAAGGCCATGTCCATCACCTGGGTGCCGGTCCACGGGACGTCGTTGATCGACTCCACGGTGCCGTCGGCGTCGCTGGAGATCCGTTTGATCCAGCGGCGGCCGAACTCCCCGGCGAAGAAGTCGCCGTCGTAGGCCTCGGGGAACTTCACCGGCGAGTCGAGCGCGGGGTCGTAGTGGTAGACCGGGCCGCCCATCGGGGACTCGGAGCCGGTGCCGAACTCCGGTACGGAGCCGCCGTCGTAGGGGACCCAGGCGGCCTGCGCCGGGGGCAGGTCGGTGAGGCCGGTGTTGTGCGGGGAGGTGTTCTTCGGGGCGGCGCAGTCGAAGGAGGCGCCCGAGGTGCCGGTCGCGAAGTCGTAGTCGACGTAGGCGTCGTCGGCGCCCGTGCAGTACGGCCATCCGAAGTTGCCGGGGGCGGTCACCCGGGCGAACTCGACCTGCCCGGCCGGTCCGCGGGCCGGGTCGGCGGCGCCCGCGTCGGGGCCGTAGTCGCCGACATACAGGATCCCGGTGGCCTTGTCGACGCTAAAGCGGAACGGGTTGCGGAAGCCCATGGCGTAGATCTCGGGCCGGGTCTTCTCGGAGCCGGGCGCGAAGAGGTTGCCGTCGGGGACGGCGTAGGAGCCGTCGGCGTTGACCTTGATGCGCAGGATCTTGCCGCGCAGGTCGTTGGTGTTGCCGGCGGTGCGCTGGGCGTCGAACGCCGGGTTGCGGTCGGGCCGTTCGTCGATGGGGGTGTAGCCGTCGGACTGGAAGGGGTTGGAGTCGTCGCCCGTCGACAGGTAGAGGTTGCCGGCCGCGTCGAAGTCGATGTCGCCGCCGACGTGGCAGCAGATGCCTCGGGTCGCCGGGATGTCGATGACCTTCGTCTCGCTGGCCGCGTCGAGGGTGCCGTCGGTGTTCAGGACGAACCGGGAGAGCCGGTTGACGCCGTCGAAGGGCGCGAAGTCGGCCGCGGTGCCGGTCTCGGGGGCATCGCCCGCCGGGGTGTTCAACGGGGGTGCGTAGTACAGGTAGATGAAGCGGTTCGAGGCGAACCCCGGGTCCACGCCCACGCCTTGGAGGCCCTCTTCGTCGTGGGAGTAGACGTCGAGCTTGCCCGCGAGTCTCGTGGTGCCCGCCGCGTCGGTCAGGCGGAGTTCGCCGTCGCGCGAGGTATGCAGGACCGAGCGGTCCGGGAGGACGGCGAGCGACATGGGCTCGCCGACCTCCGGTTCGCCCTTGGCGAGGGTGATCTGCTGGAAGTCCTCGGCGACGGCCGGAGCAGCGGCTCCCGGGTCGGCGGCTCCCTGGGCGGCGACGGCTGCGCCGGCCTGGGGAGCGGTGAGGGTGAGCGTCGCGCCCGCCAGCAGTGCGCCGCTGAACAGGGCGAGGGTCTTGCGGACGGTGAGGCGTCCTCTGTGGGGCTCGGATCTGGTGGTGAGGGCGTTACGGGGTTTCCCGTGCACGAATGCCTCCAGAATGGGGCCGGTTGTACGGGCGGGTGCGGGTGCGCCGGGATGCGCCGTCATCCCGGAGGGCTCAAAAGGCGCCGGAATGGGCTCAGTTACCGAAGGCGGCGTCGAAGGAGGCCGACGGGGGCTCGAAGTCGTACGCCTTCAGGCTCTTCAGTGCCTCGGGGGCGCCTTGGAGCCGGTCCATGCCGGCGTCCTCCCACTCGACGGAGATCGGGCCCTGGTAGTCGATGGAGCGCAGCATCCGAAAGACGTC
>NZ_JBEYVC010000219.1:0-16781 GCF_040643855.1 Streptomyces sp. NPDC047072
GCTCATGGTCTCCTCGCAGACGCTGTGGCAGTCCATGCACGCGTCGACGCAGTCCTGCATCTCCTTGCTCATCGCGGACATGCTCTCGGCCTGGGCCCTGGGAGCCGGTGCCGTTCTGGCCGCCGTAGCCCCCGCCGTACGGGCTCTGGCCGTTCTGGCCGCCCTGCGTGCCGTAGTCGACCCCGTCGGCCGGGCCGCCGTAACCGCCCTGGCCGTTCTGTCCGTTGGGACCCGCGGCAGCGTTCGCGCCGCCGTTCTCCGAGAAGTACGGGAGTTCGTCGCGGCGGGGTTCGGTGCCGCGCAGGGCCTCGGTGACGTCGAAGGAGCCCGTGCCGCCGCCGTGTCCGGGGGCGACGGGTCCGCCGGTGGCGCCGGGAAGCCCGGCACCGTTCGTCTGGCCGCCGCGCGCTCCGCCGGAACGGGAGCCGCCCGGCACGCTCATGGACCCGACCACACCACCGGGCCGCCCGCCACCGTGACGAGCACCGCCCGCCCCGGCCGCACCGGCACCCGGCGCACTCGCACCGGCACCGCCCCCGGCGCCCGCACCCTGCGTACCCGCGCCCGAACCGCCCGGCAGGCCCGCGCCGTTGGTCGCTCCGCCGCCCGGACCGCCCTTCGCGGGGCCGGACTTGCGGGGGGCGAACCAGTCGCTGGTCTTCTCCTCGCCGGTGGGCGCGGGTTCGGCCGGCATCTCGACCGTGCTCGTGGTGGACATCGCACCGTCCGGCATCGGCACCGGCGTCTCGCCGGTCGTGCTGCCGTCGGCCGGGCTCTCACCCTCGCCGACGGGCTGGCGCACGACGACGGGCGGAATGGGCCGCGACCCGGGGATGTTGATCCGGATCCGGGTGGTCAGCGTGGTCTCGGTCTTGCGTTCCTCCGGCCGCGCGGCCGAACGGCCCGCGTCCGGACCGCCGTCGGACACCTGGGGCGTCCCGTACGGGGGCGTGCCCGAGGGGTAGGCGGCTCCGCCGCGCCCGTTGGGCCCGGAGGACGGACTGTCAGTTTCACGACTCAAGGCAGGTTCTCCCGGTTGGCTCCGCCGCCCGATACGACCTCACTGCTTCGGGCGACTCGGCGGCGCGCACCACCATACTGGCCACTTCTGGCCCGTTTCCCACGGCCGACGAGGAAACCCACACGGGACTCGCACGCGCGCGCCGGGGAGAAGTGGTACGTCACTTGGCAAGTCGGGCGCCGTCGCCGTCAGGTTGCCGCCCGGCGCCAAGCGTGGCGCAGATCACAGCCACGGCCATCCCTCCGAGCAGGAAGAGATAGGAGCCGCTCCCCGCGGCGAAGATGAAGTCCCCTTCGGAGCGGCTGGCGGTCAGGAAGATGACGGCGATCATCCAGCCACCGGCGGGCGCCACCGCCCCGGCCCGGCTGCCGGCCGCCCGTGCCCCGCCCAGCAGCAGCCCGGCCTCGCCGACGAGGGCGAGCAGCAGCCCGCCCGGGAACCAGCCGCCCTGCACCAGGGATCCGGCGATTCCGACGGCGGCCCCGAGCACGAGAAGACCGAGGTAGGCGGCGACCCGTCCGGCGGAGGGCGGTTGCAGCGGCTGGGCCATCATCGACGTACGGTCGCTCATGACGTGGCCTCGATCCCGGCGAACAGGTCGGATTCCTTCGGGTCCCCGGGTGCCCCGCTCACCAATTCGTAGTACTCGGTGGTGAAGACGGGTTGCGCGAGTTCGTTGGAGAGGACGAAGTACGCGCCGGAGACCTCGACCTGCGTCGCGTGCGCGGCCATCGCGGCGCACTTCGCGGTCGCGTACGCCGTGCCGTCGACCGCGGTGGTGATCCGCTCGTCGTCGGTCACGCCCGGTACGTCGTCGATGGCGGCGGACTTGGTGAAGGGGAGGGCGGGCAGCGCCTCCCGCAGCCGGGCGAACGACTCCTCGGCCACCGTGCGCGGTACGCGGTTCCAGTAGACCTTCTCGACCGTCCACCCGGCGGCCGCGGCCAGCTCGACCGCGCGCATGGCGACGCGGTGGGCCTGGATGTGGTCGGGGTGGCCGTAGCCGCCGTTCTCGTCGTAGGTGACGAGGACCTGGGGGCGCGCTTCCAGGATCACCTCGACCAGGTGGGCCGCGGCCTCGTCGACGTCGGCCTGCCAGAAGGCGGCGGGGTCGTCGTTCTCCGGGAGGCCCATCATCCCGGAGTCCTGATAGCGGCCGGCGCCGCCGAGCAGGCGGAAGTCGGTGACGCCCAGCTCGCGCATGGCGGCGGTCAGTTCGTCCAGCCGGTGCGCGCCGAGCGCGGCACCGGTCAGATGCCGCAGCTCGGGCGGGATGACCTCGCCGAGCTCGCCGAGGGTGCAGGTGACCAGGGTCACCCGCGCGCCCTCGGCCGCGTACCGGGCCATGGTCGCGCCGTTGTTGATCGACTCGTCGTCCGGGTGCGCGTGCACCAGGAGCAGGCGCCGGGCGGGTGGTTCCGTCATGGACCCACCCTAAAGGCGCCCCGCGGGCCAAAGGCGCCCCGCGGGCCAAAGGCGACCCGCGGGCATCAGAACTTGATGCTGCCGATCATGCTCGCGATGTTCGTCGTCAGATCGCTGATCGTCGGCGCGATCGAGGAGGCCGCGAGATAGAAGCCCAGCAGGATGCAGACGACGGCATGACCGCCCTTGAGACCTGACTTCTTGATCAACAAGAAGACGACGATCGCCAGCAGCACCACCGCCGAAATCGAGAGTGCCACGGCGGCTCACCTCCAAAGATCCCAGGAGCGCGGGGGGTCGGACCAAGGGGCAGATAAATCCATACGACAGCCAGCAGGTTCATACCCACTGTGCGCCAGTGATCATAACTATCCGGACCTGCGCATCGATCGGCGCACGGCCGCACAAGGGGGCGCATGGCCAATATGGTCGGGGGATGACGACCGAGGCAGACTCCTTCCCCCGACGGCACGCCCGCACCCAGCGCTTCACGCTCGGCGCGCCGCGCGCGTTCACCGTGGCGCCCGACGGATCGCGTGTCGTGTTCCTGCGCTCGAACTCCGGTACCGACCGAGCCACTTCGCTGTGGGTCCTCGACACCGCCGACGGCGGGGAGCGCGTGGCGGCCGACCCGAGCGCCCTCCTGGGCGGCGCCGAGGAGCACCTTCCGCCCGAGGAGCGGGCGCGCCGCGAGCGCAGCCGTGAGGGCGGTGCGGGCATCGTCGGCTACGCCACCGACAGTACGGTCGAGCTGGCCTCTTTCGCCTTGTCAGGGCGGCTTTTCACGGCCGAGCTGCGGGCCGGCACGGCCCGTGAACTGCCCGTCGCCGGACCGGTGATCGACCCCCGCCCCGCGCCGGACGGACGTCATGTCGCGTACGTCGCGCAGGGCGCCCTGCGCGTGGTGGGCGCCGAGGGCGAGGGTGACCGGGCGCTCGCCGAACCGGACGCCGAGCAGGTCACGTGGGGTCTGGCGGAGTTCGTCGCGGCCGAGGAGATGGGCCGCTCCCGGGGTTTCTGGTGGTCGCCGCAGGCGGACCGGCTGCTGGTCGCGCGGGTGGACGACACGCCGGTGCAGCAGTGGTGGATCTCGGACCCGGCCCACCCGGGGCGTGATCCACAACACGTCCGCTATCCGGCGGCCGGTACCGCCAACGCGGACGTCCGGCTCTTCGTGATCGGTCTGGACGGGACCCGCACCGAGGTCTCCTGGGACCGGGCGCGCTATCCGTATCTGGCGCATGTCCACTGGTCAGCGGCGGGTGCGCCTCTACTGCTCGTACAGGCGCGCGACCAGCGCAGCCAGCTGTTTCTCGCCGTGGACCCGGACACCGGGGCGACTCGGATGGTGCACGCCGACGAAGATCCAATTTGGCTGGATCTTTTCGCCGGCGTGCCCTGCTGGAGCCCGTCCGGACAGCTGGTGCGGATCGCCGACGAGGGCGGTGCCCGGGTGCTGGCGGTCGGCGAACGCCCGCTGACCGGACCCCAGTTGCATGTCCGCGCGGTGCTCGACGTGACCGCCGACGACGTCCTGGTCTCGGCGTCGGCCGGCGCGGAGGCGGAGCACCCGGAGACGGGCGAGATCCATGTGTACCGGGTGAACGAGCTCGGAGTGGAGCGTGTGTCGCAGGAGCCCGGCGTGCACTCGGCGGTGCGCGCCGGGGGCGTGACGGTGCTGGTCTCGGCGACCCTCGACCGACCGGGCGCCCACGCGCGCGTGCTGCGCGACGGCAAGGAGACGGCGACGGTCACGTCGTACGCCGAAGATCCCGGTATGTCCCCGCGCGTGACGCTCACCGAGGGGGGCGCACGGCGAATCCCGTGCGCCGTGCTCTTGCCACGTGACTACGCCGGTGACACCTCACTGCCGGTGCTGCTCGACCCCTATGGCGGTCCGCACGGGCAGCGGGTGGTCGCCGCGCACAACCCGCATCTGACCTCGCAGTGGTTCGCCGACCAGGGCTTCGCGGTGGTCGTGGCCGACGGCCGGGGCACCCCGGGGCGCTCCCCCGCCTGGGAGAAGGCGGTCCGGGACGAGCTCGCGGCGGTCACCGTCCAGGACCAGGTGGATGCGCTCCAGGCACTTGCCGCGGACTTCCCGCTGGACCTCGGCCGGGTCGCGATCCGCGGCTGGTCCTTCGGCGGCTATCTCGCCGCGCTCGCGGCCCTGCGCCGACCGGACGTCTTCCACGCGGCGGTGGTGGGGGCGCCGGTGACCGACCTTCGCCTGTACGACACCCACTACCAGGAACGCTACCTCGGGCACCCCGCCGAGCAGCCGGAGGTCTACCGCCGCAACTCGCTGATCGACGACGCGGGTCTGGTCGACGCGGCCGAACCGCACCGCCCGATGATGATCATCCACGGCCTCGCGGACGACAACGTGGTCGTCGCCCACTCCCTGCGCCTCTCCTCCGCCCTCCTGGCCGCCGGCCGCCCCCACGAGGTCCTCCCCCTGTCCGGGGTGACCCACATGACCCCACAGGAAGAGGTCGCGGAGAACCTGCTGCGCCTTCAACTGGAGTTCCTGAAGCGGGCGTTGGGGCTCGCCTAGGTACGGCAACGGGCCGGGAGACATGGCGCTCCCGGCCCGTTTACGGCACCCGCACGGCCGTACGCTCTAGAGACTGACGCGTCCGTATATCGGAAACGGGTCGGCCAAGTTGCCGCCGTGTTACTCCGTGCCGCCGACGGGGACCATCTGCTTCTCTTCCGCGAAGTGGCACGCGGAGTCGTGCGCGGCCGGACCGCCCACCGAGCGGAACTCCGCCGGCACCGCCAGCAGCGGCACCTCCTGGGCGCAGCGCTCCTCCGCCTTCCAGCAGCGGGTGCGGAAGCGGCACCCCGACGGGATGTTCGTCGGCGACGGGACGTCACCCGCGAGGATGATCCGCTCCCGGTGTACCCGGGCCTCCGGGTCGGGCACCGGCACGGCGGACAGCAGCGCCTGGGTGTAGGGATGCGTCGGGTGGTCGTAGATCTCGGTGTCCGTCCCGGTCTCCACGATCCGGCCGAGGTACATCACCCCCACCCGGTCCGAGATGTGCCGGACGATCGACAGGTCGTGCGCGATGAAGAGGTATGACAGCCCGAACTCGCTCTGCAGCCGGCCGAGGAGGTTGACGACCTGGGCCTGGACGGAGACGTCGAGCGCGGAGACCGGTTCGTCGGCGACGATCACCTCGGGGCGCAGGGCCAACGCGCGCGCGATGCCGATGCGTTGGCGCTGGCCGCCGGAGAACTGGTGCGGATAGCGGTTGACGTACTCGGGGTTGAGGCCGACGACGTCCAGCAGTTCCTGGACCTTCCTGCGGCGGTCGCCCTTGGGTGCCGCCTCGGGGTGGATGTCGTAGGGCTCCCCGACGATGTCGCCCACCGTCATGCGGGGGTTGAGGGAGGTGTACGGGTCCTGGAAGACCATCTGGACGGTGCGGCGGACCGCCTTGAGGGCGCGGCCGGAGAGCTTGGTGATGTCCTCGCCCCTGTACTTGATCGACCCGGCCGTCGGCCGCTCAAGATTGACCAGCATCTTCGCGACTGTTGATTTGCCGCAGCCGGACTCCCCGACGATCCCGAGGGTCTCTCCCCTGTTGAGCGTGAAGTCCACACCGTCAACAGCCTTGACGGCACCGACCTGCTTCTTGAACAGAACGCCCTGCGTCAACGGGTAGTGCTTGACCAGTCCGTCAACTTCCAGGATCGGCTCAACCATTGAGGCACTCCGTCCAGACGTGACAGGCGCTGGTCCGCTGTTGATCAACCTCGTACAGAGGCGGTACGTCGGTCCGGCACACGTCCCGGGCCGTCGGGCAGCGCGGGTGGAACGCGCAACCCGCAGGGATGTCCGTCAGGTTGGGCGGCAATCCCTTGATCGCGTACAGCTCCCGGCCCTTCTGGTCAAGACGGGGGATGGAATCAAGGAGTCCGCGTGTATAGGGGTGGGCCGGTGCCTTGTAGAGGTCGTGCACCGGCGACTGCTCGACCATCCGGCCCGCGTACATGACGGCGATGCGGTCGGCGACGTCCGCGACCACGCCGAGGTCGTGGGTGATCAGGACGAGCGCCATGCGGTACTCGCGCTGGAGTTCCGCGAGCAAGTCCATGACCTGGGCCTGGACGGTGACGTCCAACGCCGTCGTCGGTTCGTCGGCGATGATCAACGCCGGTTCCAGGGCGAGCGCCATCGCGATCATGACGCGCTGCCGCATCCCGCCGGAGAACTGGTGCGGGTAGTCCCTCACCCGCTCCTTGGCGGCCGGGATGCGCACCCGGTCCATCAGCTCGACGGCCCTGGCGCGGGCGTCCTTCTTCGACATCCCGCGGTGCACGACGAACATCTCGCCGAGCTGGTCGCCCACGGAGAGCACCGGGTTCAGGGCGGACAGGGCGTCCTGGAAGATCATCGCCATCTCCGCGCCGCGGACCCTGCGCCGCTCCTTCTCCGTGAGGGTCAGCAGGTCCCTGCCCCGGAAGAGGATCTCGCCGCCGGTGATCCGCCCCGGCGGCATGTCGAGGATCCCCATGACCGCCTGCGCGGTCACGGACTTCCCGGAACCCGACTCGCCGAGCACCGCGAGGGTCTCCCCCGCGTCCACCCGGAAGCCGACCCCGTCGACCGCCTTGGCGACCCCGTCCCGGGTCCGGAACTCCACGTGCAGATCACGCACTTCGAGCAGCACGACGACTCACCTCGGCTTCGGGTCAAGAGGCGTCGCACCCGGCGTCGCCGAACAGAAAGGCGCGGATCCGGCAACCGCCGGTCCACCGGCCGTGTCACACCGGCCCACGCGTCCGCGCCCACAGGACCCGCACGCACCGCTCGACAGCACGTCCGCTCACCTCAGCTTCGGGTCGAGGGCGTCGCGGAGCGCGTCGCCGAGCATGATGAAGGCGAGGACGGTGATCGCGAGGGCGCCGGCCGGCCAGAGGAGCATGTGCGGGGCGTTCCGGATGTTCTGGGAGGCGGCCGAGATGTCGATGCCCCAGCTGACGGCGGGGGGTTTGAGGCCCACGCCGAGGTAGGACAGGGTCGCCTCCAGGGAGATGTAGGTGCCCAGCGCGATGGTCGCCACGACGATCACCGGGGCGACCGCGTTCGGGGCGATGTGGCGCAGCAGGAGACGGGAGTCGGAGGCGCCCAGCGCCCGCGCGGCCTGCACGTAGTCGTTCTGTCTGACGCCGATGACCGAGCCGCGCGCGATCCGGGAGATCGGCGGCCAGCCCAGCAGCACCATGAAGCCGATGACCGGCCAGACCGTGTCGCTCGTGACCACCGAGAGCAGGACGAGACCGCCGAGGACCACGGGGATCGCGAAGAAGACGTCGGTGGTCCGGGAGAGGACCGCGTCCCAGATCCCTCCGAAGAACCCGGCGAGCCCGCCGAGCACCGACCCCAGCAGGGCCACCCCGAGCGTGGCGCAGACGCCGACCGTGACGGACGTACGGGCGCCGTGGACGGTGCGCGTGTAGACGTCGCAGCCCTGTCCGTCGTAGCCGAAGGGGTGTCCGGCCCGCGGGCCCTCCTGGGCCTTGGCGAGGTCGCACTCAAGGGGGTTGCCGGAGGCGATCAGCGACGGCCACAGCGAGATGACGACCAGGAAGAGGATCACCAGGCCGGAGACGATGAAGACCGGGTTGCGGCGCAGGTCGTGCCAGGCGTCGGACCACAGGGAGCGGGGTCTGCCCCGTTCGCAGAGTTCAGACATGGCGGATCCTGGGGTCGAGGACGGCGTACAGCAGGTCGACGAGCAGGTTGGCCAGCAGGAAGACGAGGACCAGGACCGTCACGAAGCCGACGACGGTCTGGGTGTTCTGGCGCAGGATGCCCTGGTAGAGCTGGAAGCCGACCCCGTGGATGTTGAAGATGCGCTCGGTGACGATCGCTCCGCCCATCAGGGCGCCGATGTCGGTGCCGATGAACGTGACCACGGGGACTAGGGAGTTGCGCAGCAGATGCCTGGTGATCACCCGGTGCCTGGGCAGCCCCTTCGCCACCGCCGTGCGGACGTGGTCGCTGCGCCGGTTCTCCGCGATCGACGTACGGGTCAGCCGGGTGACGTACGCCAGCGACACGGCCGCGAGGACCAGCCCCGGCACGACCAGCTCACCGAACGTGGCGTCCGGGGAGACCGACGGTCCGGTCCAGCCCCACCGGACGCCGAGCAGCAGTTGGAGGAGCAGGCCGGTGACGAAGGTGGGGACGGAGATCACGACGAGGGTGAGCAGCAGGACCGTCGTGTCGACGGGCCGGCCGCGCCCGAGGCCCGTGACCACGCCCAGGGTGATGCCGACGACGATCTCGATGACGACGGCCACCAGGGTCAGCCGGATCGTCACGGGGAACGAGGTCGCCATCAGCTCGGTGACCTTCTGGCCGTTGAACGCCGTACCGAAGTCGCCGGTGAGGACGTTCCCCAGGTAGGTCAGGTACTGCCGCCACACCGGCTGGTCGAGGCCGAACTCCCGGGTGAGCCGGGCGGCCGTCGCCGGGTCGCACTGTCTGTCCCCGCACAGGCCCGCGACGGGGTCGCCCATCACGTTCACCATGAGGAAGATCAGCAGGGTCGCCCCGACGAACACCGGGATCATCTGGAGCAGCCGCCGGACGACGTACCGTCCCATGGCGGGCTCAGCCGACCTTGATCTCGTTGTAGACGGGGACGCTGAACGGGTTGAGCCGTACGTCCGAGAGCCGGTCCGAGTAGCCGGCGCTGCCGTTCTGGTACCAGAGCGGGATGGCGCCCATGGTGTCCCGCAGGACCTTCTCGGCGGCCTGGAACTTCTCGACGGCCCTGCCGGTGTCGGTCTCGGCGTTGGCCTCGTCGACGAGCCTGTCGAACTCCTTGTTCGACCACTTGCCGTCGTTGGAGGAGGCGTTGGTGTAGTAGAGCGGCTGGAGAAAGTTCTGCAGGAGCGGGTAGTCCATCTGCCAGCTCATCCGGAAGGGGCCGCTCATCTTCTTCGCGGTGATCCGGTTGCGGTAGTCGGCGAAGGTGCCGACCGGGTTGCCGACGCAGGCCCTGTCGTCGTCGAGGGCGTTGTTGATGGAGTTGCAGACGGCGTCGACCCACTGCTTGTGGGAGCCGGTGTCCGTGTTGTACGTGATCTTGATCCGGCCGCCGGGGAGCCCGCCGCCCGCCTCGATGAGCTTCCTCGCCGCGGCCGGGTCGTACCGGCAGGCCTGGCCGCACAGCCCTTCCTTGTAGCCGCCCTTCGCGCCGAAGAACGGGGAGGTCCAGTCGGTGGCGGGGGTCCGGGTCCGCTGGAAGATCGTCTCGGTGATCTGCTCGCGGTCGATCGCCCGGGACAGCCCGGTGCGGACCTTCTCCATGCCGGCCCTGCTCCAGTCCTTGTCGAAGAACGGGAAGACGAGGGTCTGGATGACGCCTGCGGGGGCGTTGACGTACCGGTCGCCGAGGTCGCTCCGGACGTTCCTCAGCTGGGCGGCCGGGATGTCGTCGACCAGGTCGAGGTTGCCGGCCAGCAGGTCGGTGTAGGCGGTGTTGTTGTCGGTGTAGACCTTGAGGGTCACTCCGGCGTTCCGCGCCCCGTCGGCGCCGGGGTAGCCGTCCCGCTTCCGCAGGGTCATCTGCGCGCCCCTGGTGTAGGACTCGATCGTGTAGGGGCCGTTGCCGACGGGTTTTCTCAGCCAGCCCGCGTGGTCGGTGAAGAAGGTCCGTGGGAGCGGGGCGAAGGCCGGGTAGCCGAGGGTCTCGGGGAAGGCCGCGAACTTCTGGTTCAGCCGGACGGTGAAGGTGCGCTCGCCGGTGACCTTCAGCCCGGAGAGGGTGTCGGCGCTCTGCTCGCCGCCGTCCGCGGGGTGGACCTTGTCGTAGCCGTCGATGTAGCCGAAGAAGTAGGCGTTCTTCTGGTTGTTCCTGAGGCTCGCCCCGTAGTTCCAGGCGTCCACGAACGACCGGGCGGTGACCTTCTCGCCGTTGCTGAAGGTCCAGCCGTCCCTGACGGTGATCGTGAAGTTCCGCGAGTCGTTCGTGGCGATCTTCTCGGCGAGCATGTCCTCGGCCCGGCCGGTGCGCGGGTCGTACTTCTTCAGGCTGCGGAAGACCATGTCGAGGACCTTGCCGCCCTGCACCTCGTTGGTGTTGGCGGGCTCCAGCGGGTTGGGCGGATCGCCCCAGGAGGAGCTGAGCACCGCACCGCCCTCGCCGCCGGCGCTGCCGCCGCCTGCGCAGGCGGTCGCCGCGAGGGCCGCGGCCGCCGCGCATGCGGCCCATCGGGCGTGCCTGGCTCCACGCATGGAGTGCCTCCTCTGGGCTGGTCCGTTACCGGCCAATATCGGCGCAAGAGGGGCACGTCGCACACAGGTCGGCCCGTTGGAGGGAAGCGGGGACTCCGCTTGGAGCAGTCCTTCTTTGCAGGACGCAACGGATCTTCACCGGTCGATGCCAAACCGTTCCCGGCCGTACGCATTCCGGCCACATCCCGTCCGCATATCGAACTCATTGCCCGATCCGACCGATTGGCCCGATGTAAGACACGGCTCGATCACGGCACGCTACTCGCGTAGCTACGGGCACCCCAAGGACAGGAAAAATTCGCAAAGAGAAACTCAAGTCGACCGAGAATTTATTGACCTTGAATGAATTACGTTGAAAAAGTCCGGCGTAGCCCGTAGGGGAGTGCCCTGCGGAGTCATCAAGACCCTCCCTTGGGCCAGGAGCACCATGACCCCCCCTACCCAGTCGGCGGCTGCCCCACTTGAGGTGACCGACGAGAGCGTCGAGAAGTCGACCACTTCAGACGCCGGCAAGGCCAACGAGAACCGCTCACCCGGTCGCCTGGCCTGGAAGCGCTTCAAGCGGGACCGCACGGGCGTCGTCTCGGCGTACATCGTGGGCTTCTTCTTCCTGATCGCGATCTGCGCTCCGCTGATAGCCAAGCTGTACGGCAAGAACCCGTACACGACGTACGCCAGCCAGGACCCGAGCCTGCTGGACGCCTTCTCCTACCCGGCCGGCCCCAACGGCGGCATGAGCTCGCAGTTCTGGTTCGGCATCGAGCCCCAGCTCGGGCGGGACGTCTTCACGTTCCTGCTCTACGGCATCCGGACCTCGCTGGGCATCGCCCTGGCCGCCACCCTGCTCACCACCGTCGCCGGTGTCGTGATCGGCGTGAGCGCGGGCTATCTGGGCGGCAAGACCGACTACGTCGTCGGCCGGATCATCGACATCGTGCTGTCGATCCCCTCGACGCTGTTCATCATCGCCTTCATGCCGGTGGTTTTCGGCCTCTTCGTCGCCGCCGACGACAACATCCCGACCTGGCTCCGGGCCGTCGCGCTCATCCTGATGATGTCCTTCTTCGGCTGGGCGTCGATCGCCCGGCTGCTGCGCGGCCAGGTACTCGGCCTGCGCGAGCGGGAGTTCGTCGAGGCCGCCAAGGTGACCGGGGCGTCACCGGCGCGCATCGTGTTCAAGGAGCTCCTGCCCAACCTGTGGACCCCGATCCTGATCCAGTCCACCCTCATGCTCCCGGCCTACGTGACCGCGGAGGCGGGCTTCGCTTTCCTCGGTGTCGGCATGATCGACCCGACCCCCGACTGGGGCGTCATGATCCAGCGGGGCGCCCAGTTCTACACCCAGGACTTCACCTTCATGCTCTTCCCGGGCCTGGCCATGGTGATCTTCGTCCTGGCGTTCAACCTGCTCGGCGACTCGGCGCGCGACGCGCTCGACCCGAAGTCCAAGCGCTGACCCATCTCTCATCCGCCGGTCCGGTCAAGGTCGTCCGGCTGGTCCCGTCCCACCCATAAGGCAGGGTTGCTGTGTCTTTTTCCCGTAGAAACTTCATGATCGCCACCGGCGTGGTGGCCGCGTCGAGCTCGGTGCTGACCGCCTGCGGCGGCTCCAACTCGACCTCGAACAGCAAGGTCCCCTCGGTCAGCAAGGCCAAGCAGAGCAAGATCGCGGTCGGTACGAAGGCCGACTCCACCGGCCCGGCCCCCGAGGTCGCCGGCGCGGTCAAGGGCGGGACCATCTACGGGCTCGACCAGTTCGACATGGATCACCTGGACCCGGCGCAGATCTACGTCTCCACCGAGATCCTCATCACCACGCCGATCATGCGCGGCCTGACCGGCTACAAGCTGGACTCCAAGGGCGGCGCCACCCTGGTCGGCGACGCGGCCACGGACGCGGGCACGGCCAAGGACGGCGGCAAGACCTGGTCGTTCACGATCAAGGACGGCATCAAGTGGGAGGACGGCTCCGACCTCACCATGGACGACGTCCGCTGGACCTTCGAGCGCCTCTTCGCCGACTTCGTCACCGAGGGCCCGCGCTACGTCCAGCAGTTCCTGGTCGGCGGCGACAAGTACAAGGGTCCCTACGACGGCAAGACCCTCGACTCCATCGAGATCGACGGCAAGACCATCACCTTCCGCCTCAACCAGGCCCGCGGTGACTTCAACTTCACGCTCGCCGAGCGCGCGTACTCCTTCGTGAAGAAGTCGAAGGACACCAAGGAGAAGTACGACAAGCAGCCGTTCTCCTGCGGCCCGTACAAGATCTCCGCCCGTGACGTCGGCAAGTCCCTGACGTACACCCGCAACGAGCACTGGGACCCGGCGACGGACCCGATCCGCAACGCCTACCCGGACAAGTACCTCTTCCAGTTCGGCTACGAGCTGCTGGCCTCGACCGACCGCTACATCGCGGACAAGGGCAACGACCAGTACACGATGTCGATCTTCAACGAGGTCGCCCCGGAGCGCATCGCGACGGTCCTCACCAACGCGAAGCTCAAGGAGCGGGTGCTGACCGCGGTCGACACGGTCACGTACTACTGGCCGATCAACACCACCCGGATCACGGACGTCAAGGTCCGCCAGGCCATCAACTACGCCTGGCCGAACCAGCAGTTGCAGACCATCCGCGGCGGCGCGTCCACCAGCGCGATCGCCACCACGATCTTCTCGCCGGTGACGCCCGGCTACACGGAGTTCGACCTCTACGGCAAGACCAAGAAGCCCGGCGGCGACCCGGACAAGGCCAAGGCCCTCCTGAAGGAGGCCGGCAAGCTCGGGCAGAAGCTGGTCATCGCCTACCAGACCTCCGACAACGCGGTGAAGCAGGCCGTCGCGATCAAGAACGCGCTGGAGGCCGCCGGCTTCACGGTCGTCAACAAGCAGATCGACAAGTCGACCTTCTACACCCAGATCGGCAAGATCGACAACACCTACGACCTGTTCGCGGCCGGCTGGAGCCCGGACTGGCCGGGCGGTTACTCGGTCTTCTACCCCTGCTGGGACGGCGACAACATCGGCGACGGCCGCAGCAACTACGCCCAGCTGAAGAACGCGAGCGTCGACAAGGCCATCGCCGCCGCCTCCCTGATCACCGACGCGGACGAGGCCAACAAGGCCTGGGGCGCGATCGACAAGCAGATCATGGAGCTCGCGGCCTGCGTCCCGGACTACCACGCCATCCGCAACTGGATGCACGGCTCGAAGGTCGGCGGCTTCGTCTACGACGCGGGCAACACCGGCATCGCGCTCACCAGGCTCTACGCCAAGGCGTAGGCGCCCCCGCCAGCACGGGGGCGGCCGCCACCCCTGGCCGCCCCCTCGGCTCCCCACCCCTCACGCCCCGGCATCGGCGCCTCGTCCGGAAAGTCCTGACCCCATGTTCCGCTTCCTTGTCCGCCGTACGATCGGCGCGCTGGTCATCCTGCTGATCGTCAGCGCCATCACGTTCTGGCTCTTCTACGCCGTCCCGCGGGACCCGGCGATGATGTCCTGCGGCAAGAACTGCACGCCGGCCTCGCTCGCGCAGATCCGGCACAACCTGGGCATCGACCATCCGATCCCGGTCCAGTACTGGGACTGGCTCAAGGGCATCTTCGTCGGGCGGGACTACAGCGGCTTCGGACACTGCGACGCGCCGTGCCTCGGCTACTCCTTCGCCAACAACGAGCCCGTCTTCGGCACGATCATGGACCGGCTCCCGCTGACCCTGTCGCTCGCCTTCGGCTCGGCCGTCATCTTCCTGGTCTTCGGTGTCGGCACCGGCATGATCGCGGCGCTCAAGCAGGGCAAGTTCCTGGACAAGTTCGCCACCTCGGCGTCGCTGCTCGGCTCCTCGCTCCAGATCTACTTCGTCGGCTACATCGCGCTGTACTTCCTGGTCTTCAAGACCGGCATCCTCGACCAGCCCTCGTACACGCCGCTGACCGAGAACCCCGTCTCGTGGTTCTCCGGCCTGCTGCTCCCGTGGATCGTGCTGTCGATCATCTTCACCGCGAACTACACGCGCATGGCCCGCTCCCAGCTCGTCGAGCAGCTCAGCGAGGACTACGTCCGCACCGCCCGAGCCAAGGGCCTCTCGCGGGCGAACGTGTTCCTGCGCTTCGCCTGGCGCGGCGCGATGGGCCCGATCGTCACGGTGTTCGGCATCGACCTCGGCACGCTCATCGGCGGCGCGATCATCACCGAGCAGGTCTTCAGCCTCCAGGGGATCGGACGCCTCGCGGTGATCTCCGTCATCCAGAGCGACCTGCCGATGCTGCTCGGCGTCACCGTGCTGGCCGCCGCCGCGATCGTCTTCTTCAACATCGTCGTCGACGCCGCCTACGCCTTCATCGACCCGCGGATCCGGCTCGCCTGACCCTCCGCCCGTATCCCCTACCCCCCGCATCACCCCCAGGAGCGTCTCCGTGACGAGCACCGATCAGCAGCCCTTCCTCTCCGTGAGGGATCTCAAGGTCCACTTCTCCACCGAGGACGGCGTCGTCAAGGCCGTCGACGGGCTCTCGTTCGACCTCGCCAAGGGCAAGACCCTCGGCATCGTCGGTGAGTCGGGCTCCGGCAAGTCCGTCACCAACCTGACGATCCTGGGCCTGCACGACCGCGACCGCACGGCGATCGAGGGCGAGATCCTGCTCGACGGCCAGGAACTGCTCACCGCCAGGGAGCGGGACCTGGAGCGGCTGCGCGGCAACAAGATGTCCATGATCTTCCAGGACGCGCTGGCCTCGCTGTCGCCGTACCACACGGTCGGCAAGCAGATCGCGGAGACGTACCGCAAGCACACCGGCGCCTCCAAGAAGGAGGCCCGCGAGCGCGCGATCGAGATGCTGAAGCGGGTCGGGATCCCGCAGCCCGAGGTCCGGGTGGACGACTACCCGCACCTGTTCTCCGGCGGTATGCGCCAGCGCGCGATGATCGCGATGGCCCTGGTCTGCGACCCGGAGCTGCTGATCGCCGACGAGCCGACGACGGCCCTCGACGTGACGGTCCAGGCCCAGATCATGGACCTGCTCAAGGACCTCCAGCAGGAGTTCGGCACGGCGATCGTCTTCATCACCCACGACCTCGGGGTCATCGCCGACATCGCGGACGACGTGCTGGTGATGTACGGCGGCCGGTGCGTGGAGCGGGGCACCAAGCAGGAGGTGCTGCGCACCCCGCAGCACCCCTACACCCTCGGCCTGATGAGCTCCATGCCGAGTCTGGACGGCCCGGTCGACGTACCGCTGTCGCCGATCCCCGGCTCGCCGCCCTCGCTGCTCAACCCGCCCTCCGGCTGCCGCTTCCACCCGCGCTGCGCCTTCGCCGAGAAGGTCGCCGGCGGGCTGTGCTCGACCGAGCGGCCGCCGCTGGAGGTCGTGGACGGCCGGGGCAGCGCCTGCCACCTGCCGGCCGAGCAACGCCAGGACTTCTTCGCCGACTTCGCCGCCTCCCGGCACTGACGTACAAGAGACGGGACTTCACCACCATGAGCAGCACCACTCCCCTCCTGGACGTCTCCGGGCTCACCAAGCACTTCCCGGTCAAGGGCGGCTTCCCGATCCGGCGCACGGTCGGCGCGGTGCAGGCCGTCGACGGCATCGACTTCCAGGTGGGCGAGGGCGAGAGCCTCGGCCTGGTCGGCGAGTCCGGCTGCGGCAAGTCGACCACGGGCCGGCTGATCACCAAGCTCCTGGAGCCGACGGGCGGGAAGATCTCGTACCGCGGCCAGGACATCACGCACGCCAACCGCAAGCAGCTGGCCCCGATCCGGTCCGAGATCCAGATGATCTTCCAGGACCCGTACGCGTCCCTGAACCCCCGCCAGACCGTGGGCAGGATCGTGTCGGGGCCGATGGAGATCAACGACATCAACCCGGAGGGCGGCCGCGAGAAGCGGGTCCGGGAGCTGCTGGAGATCGTGGGTCTCAACCCCGAGCACTTCAACCGCTTCCCGCACGAGTTCTCCGGCGGCCAGCGCCAACGCATCGGCGTGGCACGGGCGTTGGCGTTGAACCCCAAGCTGATCATCGCCGACGAGCCGGTCTCCGCGCTCGACGTGTCGATCCAGGCGCAGGTCGTCAACCT